>NZ_RZTB01000100.1:0-21198 GCF_003997735.1 Mesorhizobium sp. M7A.F.Ca.MR.148.00.0.0
AACAAGCCTGATCGTCATCGAAAGCCCTCCGAAGGAAGGCCTTCACATAGACGCTGGCGCTTCCCCGGGGAAGCCCCCGTCAGGAGGAACGGAAAGATCGCGAGCCGCGATCGGGATCGCGCACTGCCATCGGCCGCAGCGAGACTTGCCTGAGGCCAAATACGCCGAGCACGAAGAACAGCCAGACCGGGTCGCCGCGATGGAAGAAGAAGCTTTCGAGGAAGGCGTTCAGCGCCGTGAACAGCACCACCATCATGAAGAAGTCACCGAGAAAAATGTTTTCCCTGCGCAACGGAATGCGCATGTAGTCGCGCAGCGGCGCGATGAGGAAAGTGTAGACCGCCACGCAGAGTGCCGGAATGCCCATCAGCACGGCGATGTCGAGGTAGCCGTCATGGCCGTGCACGATGGTCCGGATGTCCCACGGCCGGTCGAAGGGCTGGTCCTGGTTGAGCAGCAAGGGCGTGCCCCAGAAGCTCTCATATCCGTAACCGGTCCATGGCTTCTTCGCTAGCATGCTGCCGGCGAACTCCCACAGCGTCGTGCGGCCCGTATAGGTCATGTCCGGGAAATAGATCGCCGCGAGATGTTTTACCGGCGGCAGGAATACGATGCCCAGCGTGCCGACCGCTGTCGCGACGATCGCCAGCGCAAAAAGGATTGGCGTGCCGAGCCGCATGCCTATCAGGCTCGGGAACATCACGATCAGAATCGAGAACGGCACCAGGCCGGCTGTCGTCTTGGAGCCGGTGTGCAGCATGAAGATCATCGCTGCGAAGAAGATCCCGGCGCCCCAATAGCGCTGTCCGCGCCGGTAGAGATAGAGGCCTGCGAAGCTGAGGCAGGCCATGATCGGCCCGGCGATGTTTTTGTGGGTGAACACGCCGCGCCACAGGCCGGCATGCTCGGGCTCCTGCGAGTCGGCGGTGTGCATCGCCTCGTGCGGAAAAACGATGAGGCCGAGATAGGAAAGGCCCATGACCACGACGGCGGTGAAGATGATTACCTTCGAGAAGGCTTCGGCGTCGCGCGGCAGCACCAGGATCGTCGCCATTGTCAGGATGCCGATCAGGGTGAAGGAGGCGGCGCGCATCGCCGAAGGCGGATCGGTCGACAGGATCACCGAGAGGAAAAAGAAGCCCAGCATCAGCACCCAGGACGGGCTGAGCAGCGAGCGTACCACACGCGGATCGGCAAAGGCCATCAGCGAGAAGATCGACATGGCGCCGAGCGAACCGAAGCCAAGCTGGTTGACGATGTCGCCGCCTTGACCGGTGAGTTCTGCGCCGCCCGGCTGGAACGGCCGGAAGGACACCATGATGACGGTGAACAGCAGCGCGGCAATGGCGGTGGCCACGCCTTCGCGCGTGAACGCGGCGCTGAGCGGCGCGCGCTCAGTTTTTCTCAGGCTGGCGATATTGCTCATTGGCATATCCGAATTCGGCCAGCACGCGGCCCAGCGCCACATGGACAGGGTAGATGGCGATATCAGGCGATCCGGTCCGCGCCAGCCGGATCAGGCCGCGAAACGGCGAGGCGGCAAGCAGCGCCAGGCTCTTCAGCAACACCTTGGCGCCGGCCAGCGGTGTGCCGGCGCGCTTCTTTTTTTCGACCAGTGTCGAGATCACGCCATTGCGCAGGCTGCGGGCACGGATCCAGTCGGCTTCGATACGCCGGGCCGGGACGGTTTCATGCACCTTGGCCTCGGCGCACCAGCCCAGCACAAAGCCCTTTTGCGCCGACCGGCTGAGAAAATCGGAATCGCCGCCGCCCATGAAGTTGAATCTGAGATCGAGAAAGGGTGGACCCATGGCGATCAGCACGTTGCGCCCGACCAGAAGATTGCCGGACGAATAGAGCGCCGGCACCCGCTTTGTCTCCCGGTAGGGCGGCGCGAACACCGGATGCTCGGCCCATCGCGCATTGGCGGGGTCGGCAAACACGGGCACCTGCGGGCCGCCGACAATATCGGCGCCCAGCGTTTCGGCAGCCCGGCACATCCGTTCCAGCCACTGCGGATCGGCGATCTCGTCATCGTCGATGACCAGCAGATGCCTGAAGTTCGGGAATTGCAGGATCGCCGTCTGCCAGCCGGCATTGTAGGCGCTGCAATTGCCGCGCTCATGCGCGATGATCACCAGGCCCGGCATCTCGCCGCGCTCGAACAGCGGCAGCGCTGCCTTGGCGCCGGCCCGCGCCTCGGCTTCGTTCTCCATGACGATCACGGCAAAGCGCCTGCCGGTTTGCTGCGCGCGCAGCGACGCCAGCGTTTGCAGTACCTGCTCGGGACGCTTGAAGGTCGGCAAGGTGACGACGGCTTCAACGGCCTCGACGTCAAGTCGCGGCGTGCGTCCCGCGACCGATACCGAACCGTCCGATGGCAAAGGGATCATCCGTGTCCAGCCACATGGTGAGTTGGGCTCTGGTAGCACCACGGTTGATAAGGTTTCGTTAATCACCTTGCACGGAGAACGCCTGCAAGCAGAGGCTTTCGGCCGTCGAATGTGCTCGCTTAATCAAGGGTTCACCGCGCTTTGCTACCGGCTACACCACTGGATAGGTGAGATGCATCTACTGTTCGCCACATCGATCGTGCCCGACGGTGCTCTCGCCTCGGGCTACGAGATCGCAAACGCTGCGATCATCGCCGCCCTGCGGCGCGCTGGCGTGCGCGTAACCGTCATTGGTTTCACCTGGCCCGGGAAACCCGCGGCCGACCCCGAAAACACCATGGTGCTGGGTGCCATCGACGTGCGCACGGACAGTGCCTCCGCGCGGCAGAAGCTGGCCTGGGTCGGCAAGGCGCTGCTTTCGGGCCTCACCTTCGCGTCGGTCAAGCTGCGCGCCGTGTCCGACAGCGATGTTCTCGCTGCCATCGAGCAAGCTGGACCGGTTGACGGCTACGTGCTGAATTCCGTGCAGTTCGCCGGCGCCTTCGAAAAGCTGTTCACCGAGCGGCCTTCGATCTTCGTTGCCCATAATGTCGAGCATCTTTCGGCGCGGGAGAACGCCGCTGCCGCCGGCAGCCTCTTCCAGCGCCTGCTGTTTCGTCGTGAGGCGAGGTTGCTCAAGGCCGTCGAAGAGCGTCTCTGCCGCCGGGCGCGCTTCGTCTTCACTCTGGCCGAGGAAGACCGCGCCGCACTCGGTGTCGCCTCCGACAACCGCTCGGCGGTGCTGCCGCTGGTGACCGGTGCCCAGGCGCCAACCCTGAAAGGCCCGCGCCGCATCGACTGCGACGCCGCCCTGATCGGCACCTGGACCTGGCAGCCGAACCGCATCGGCCTCGACTGGTTCCTGGGCAAGGTCGTGCCGCATCTGCGGCCCGATTTCCGCATCCGCATCGCCGGCCACTTGCCTTCGGGCGTCGCGTCCAAGCATCCCGGTGTTGAATTTGTCGGCCGCGTGCCCGACGCGCAGGCTTTCGTGCGCAGTGCAGCCGTCATCCCCCTGATCAGCACCGCCGGCAGCGGCGTCCAGTTGAAGACCATCGAAACCTTCGAGCTCGGCCTGCCTTCGGTCGCCACCAGCCGTTCGCTGCGCGGCATCGACCACCGTCCGGCCAACTGCGTCGTCACCGACGATCCCGTCGCCTTCGCCAAGGCTCTCGAGGCTGCGGCCGCCGACATCCGCGACGTCGACGGCAGCGCGTTCCGGGGCTCGCAGGTCAAGGCGCTCGACGCTGCCATCCGGCTCGGCCTCGAAGAGCTTGAGCCTGCCAGGCAGGAGGCGTTTGCATGAACATGCATTCCGCCCGCGCTGCGTTCGGGCTCGACAAGCTGATGACGATCCTTGGCATCCCGGTGGTTGCGGTCCGCTGGAACGATGCCATCGCCCTGCTGAACCGGTTGATTGCCGAGCGGCGCTTCACCAAGGTCAGTTTCCTCAACGCCCACAACGCCAACATCGCCTATACCGACCCGGTGTTCGCCGGGGCACTCGATGATTTCCTCATCCTGCCCGACGGCATCGGTATCGATCTGGCGGCGAGGCTACTCTACGGGGCGCCGTTTCCCGACAATCTCAACGGCACCGATTTCGTCCCGGCCTTCCTGCAGGCCTCGACGACGCCGCTGACCGTTGGGCTGCTCGGCGCGACGCGTGTCAATGCCGAAGCGGCTTCGGTCAAGCTGGCCGCCTTGGCGGTGCAGCACAAATTCGTGGTGATCCATGACGGCTATTTCCCTGCTTCGCAGGAGCAGGAAATCGTCGACCGGATCGCCGCGCTTCGGCCCGACGTGCTGCTCGTCGCCATGGGCGTGCCGCGCCAGGAATTGTGGATCGAACGCCACATCGACGCGCGCCACTGCACGCTGCCGATCGCCGTCGGCGCGTTGCTTGATTTCCTGAGCGGCGCGGTGCCCCGCGCGCCCTTGTGGATGCGCCGGCTGCGGCTCGAATGGCTGTTCCGGTTGGCTGTCGAACCGAGCCGCCTGTGGCGCCGTTATGTGGTCGGCAACCCACTGTTCCTGCTGCGCGTGGTCAGGCAGAAATTCTCGCTTGCGCCCGAAGCCGCGGGGGATGTCAAGTGAACAGCAGGTTCGTGCCAGGCACCGCTGTCGAGCCAGGCCCGCTGCGGCAGACACCGACGGCGGCCATCGTGACGGCAAGCTACGCGCCCGACTTCGAGCGCTGCCGCCTGCTGTGCGAGACACTTGATCGCCACGTTTCGGGCGCGGCGCACCATTACATCCTGGTCGAACATCGCGACGTCAGGCTGTTTCGCCAATTGGAAACCGGCCGCCGCACGGTCGTCGACGAGCGTGAATTGCTGCCGCGCTGGCTGCACGCATTCGACGATCCGCTCAGCCTGTTTCGCCGGCGCGTCTGGCTCAGCCTGAAGACCCAGCCGCTGCGTGGCTGGCACGTGCAGCAATTGCGTCGCATCGCCATCTCGGCGCATGCATCTCAAGATGTGCTGATCTTCTGCGATTCCGATGTTGCCTTCCTCAAACCTTTCGACTGCGCCGCCTTCTGGCGCGACGGCAAGGCGCGGCTGTTCCGCCGCGACGGCGTGCTGGCGGACGAAGGTCATGAGGAGCATCGCATCTGGTCGCGCAACGCGGGGTCGGCACTCGGCATCGATCCGTCCCGGACATCGGTCCACGACTACATCTCGACGCTGATCGCCTGGCGGCGCGACACCGTGCTGGCCATGTGCGGCGAGATCGAGAAGGTCCATGGCCGCGACTGGGTCGAGGTCGTCGGCTCGGCGCGCAAATTCTCCGAATGCATGATCTACGGCCGCTATGTCGACGATCTGCTGGACGGTGCCGGCCACTTCCACGGTTCCGAAGAGTTCTGCCGCGTCCACTGGACCGGCGAAGCGCTTTCGGATGACGAGTTCCGCCGCTTCGTTGCCGCCATGGCGCCGGAGCAGGTGGCGATCGGCATGCAATCCTTCATCGGCACCGATATCGGCCGCATCCGCCGTCTGATTGGCTTAACTAGATAGCCTTTGCCGGCTTGCGCATCGCCGAATAGGTGAGCAGCGTCGAGGCGAGATACAGAACCAGGAACACGACATTGAGCGACAGCACCAGGTTCGGCGTGTCGAGGATGGTCGTCAGCACATAGGTCAGCAACAGCGCCTTCAGCGCGGCGAGCAGGCCGAGATTGAGCGCCCGCACCAGCGTCTGGCCGCGTGCGAACAAAAGCTCGGCCTGGTATTCGACCAGATTGCGCAGTCCCGGCACGCAGATCGCCAGCACCACCAGCGGGGCAGCCTCGGCGACATTCTTGCCGAGCGCATTGGGGAAGAAATGTAGCACGATGCCGAGCGTCAGCAGTGCCAGCGTCGACACCGCGAACACACCGCCTTCGATGCCGCTCTTGACCGCCAGCCGTGACAGCAGTTCCGGCGCGCGCATCATGCGCTGCACCAGCATCATCGAGAAGGTGCGGATCGGAATGGCGGTCAGGTCGACCAGCCGCATGATGATGGTGTAGATGCCAGCCAGATGCGGGCCGCCGATCGCCAGCACCAGCAGCTTGTCGAACTCCATCTGCAGGTAGAACAGCACTTCGGCGCCGGCCACATAGATGGAATCGGCCAATCGCCTGAGATAGAGCTCGATGCGCAGCCGCAACCGCTGGCGGGGGTAGAAGAAGCCGAAGGCAATCAGCAGCGAGGCGGCATTGGCGCCGATATAGAACCACGACCATATCCAGACACTGTGTTGTGCTGAGAACATGAACAGCACCGCGGCGAGCGCCCGCAGTGCCGTCGCCAGGATAGCCAGCAGCGCGGCGCGACCGAATTTGCCCAGGCCATTGTTGACGATCAGCGCCACCTCGACCGGCCGCCACAGCAGCGCTTCGGCAAAGACGATCGCAGCAAACACCGACAGCGGCACGGTATCGGCGAAGAAAAGCAGATAGACGCCGAACGAGGCCGCGGCCAGCAGCGGCAGCGACAGCGCGCCGAGCAGCAGGAAGCCGGCGGAAAAGGTGCCGATCAGATTGGGGCGGATGGTGGCGGTGCGGTAGAGCGCCGAGATGAACCCGAAGGCGAGGATGCGCGACAGCATGACACCGGCCGCCGAAGCGGTGGCGAACATGCCGAACTCGGAAATGGACAGCGTGTTGGCCAGCGCGATGAAATAGGCGAGTGAAAACACCAGCCGTCCGCCGGCGCCGCTGATCGCCGAGAAATAGTCGCGAAGCAGCCCTCGTCGTTCGGCCAAAAAGCTGCCGATCCGGGCGAGGGGCCGCCTTTGCGGTATGTCACTGGCCTGCGTCATGTCTCAAGGAGAGCCTAGGCGGGAAAACTTAACGTGCCGTTCTGGAGGCTGAGCCTGTGTCGAAAATAGATGCAACCGAAGCGAGAAACCGACGCTTCGGTGCGGGAAAATTAACCTTTTGTTTTCCATGCCTGTTTAGCGTGGCTTAACGAATGGCCAAGCGCCGTTTGCAGGTCGCCAAAGGTAAAGTTCCAGACGATGGTCGACAGGGAAAACCGCGAGGACTGGAAGCGCGAGCGCTCATTGCTGGCGCTTGGCCAGGCTGTGCGCGGCGACGAACCCGACGCGTCCCTGGTCTCGATAGGCGACCGGGCAGACCCGTCATGGCGCGAGGATGCCGCCACGCGTCATCGCCTCGCCCGTTCGCAGCGCGAGGCGCGCAACCCGAAACTGTCGGATCCGGCCGCGACCGACGGGGATCATGAGCAAGCTTCGTCATCATATCGCGCGCAAACGACGCCACGGACACAAATTGGTGCCGCCGAAACCGCCGGCGCCCGTCGCGCCGATCGTGCATCGGAACCTTACGCTGCAGGCGACGCGTCGGTATCCCGAAACGACGGCAGGGACAGCCAGCAGTGGAAGCCGCTGATCGATCCGATGCAGGTCGTGCGCGGTGTCGGCAAGTCGAAGCTGCTGATCGTGACGACGACAATACTGGGCGCCGCGCTCGGCATTGCCATCGCGCTGTCGACGCCGAAGAAATATGAGGCCACCACCGAACTGATCGTCGACCCGCGCGACCTGAAGCTCACCGACCGCGATCTCACCCAGTCGGTCGTCGCTTCCGACGCCACGCTGGCCATCGTCGAGAACCAGGTTCGGGTGCTGACCTCAGGCACCGTTCTCAACAAGGTCGTCGACAAGCTCAATCTGGTCAACGACCCCGAATTCAATGGGCAAGGCGGCGGCGGCCTTAGCGTCATGTCGCTCATCCGCTCCGTCCTGTCGCGCAATGACGGGCCGGGGGGTGTCGACGACAGCCGCCGCCGCGCGCTTGCTGTCGGCAATCTGGCCGAGAGCCTTTCGGTCGAGCGCGGCGGCAAGACCTTCGTCATCACCGTCAGCGCCACCACGCAGAATGGCGAGAAATCGGCCCTCATCGCCAACACGATGACGGATGTCTTCCTGCAGACCTTCGGCCAGATACAGTCGGACACCGCAGGCCGCGCCACCGACGAACTGACGGCCAGGCTTGACGAGTTGCGCAAAGGGGTCGAGGCGGCCGAGCGCAAGGTCGAGGATTTCAGGGCCACGCACGACCTTGTCGACGCGCAGGGCCACCTCATCAGCGATGACGAAATGCTGAAACTCAACGAGCAGCTGTCGGTTGCCCGCGCCCGCACGCTGGAGCTGAATGCCCGGGCGGCCTCGGCGCGTTCGGTCGACGTCAATTCGGTTCTCACCGGTACCTTGCCGGAGGAGATCAACTCCAACTCGATGAGCGATCTGCGTTCGCAATATGCATCGCTCAAGCAGGAGGCTGACCGCGCCGCCATTCGGTTCGGCCCGCGTCATCCCGAACTCCAGGCGCTCAATGCCCAGATTGCCGGCGCACGCGACCGCATCGCCTCGGAGCTGCGCCGCATCGGCTCGTCGCTGCAGGTCGACCTCAAGCGCGCGGTCCAGCTCGAACAGGATCTTGCCTCTCGCCTGGCGCAGCTGAAGGTCCGCAGCGGTGACGTCAACAGCGACCTTGTGTCGATGCGCGAACTGGAGCGCGAGGCGACCGCCAAGCGTTCCGTCTACGAACAGTATCTGCTGCGCGCCAAGGAGACCGGCGAGCAGAAGGACATCAACACAGCCAACATCAATGTGATCTCGAAGGCCTTCGCGCCGCTCGAGCCGAACGGGCCGTCGCGGGTCGTGGTCGCGCTCGCCGGCCTGTTGCTGGGTTTCGCCTCCGGCATTGGCCTCGGAGCTATGCGTGGCGCCTATGAGAGCCTGCGTGACACCGCCAATTCGCGCTCGCGTCGCGACCATGGCACGGACGAACACCGGACGCCTTACGAAGACAAGGCATATCGGTCAGCGCCGCCGCCGGCGCCGCCACAACCACCAGCGCCGCAGCCATCGACACCCCCGCCTGCATCACCACCGCCTGGCGCGCCATCGCCTGTCCAGCAAGCCGGGGTCTCGCCGGCCGAAGGTTCCGGCCGGATCGGTGCCTTGCTGTCGAGGCTGCACAAGTCCGTCTCACGCAGGCCGTCCCGGGAGGAGCCGTTCGATACCGTTGAATGGGCCTCTGCCGAAAACGCGAAGCCGATGCAGGATCCGCAATACTCCGCTTACCCCCAATCGGCGCCGGCCTTCGAGCCTCGGCAGGCGGCCGCGGCAGCATACCCGTCGCGGCCTTTCCAGCCCGGCGGCCATCCGCAGCAGACGGCGCAGCCGCCACTGCCGCCTCCCATGGTGCAGCAGCGGCCATATTCCGGGCCGCAGCTCTATCCCTACGCGCAGCCATTGGGCTACGCACAGCCGCCGGCCTATCCCTATCCGCAATCGATGCCGGCCGCCAATGCCGGGCTGCAGCCCGATCCGGCTCAGCCTGCTTCCGAGTCCTATCCACAGCCGTCCCTCCCGCAGCAGCAGGCGCCTCAGCCTCATCAGCGATCGGCGGAGCCGTCGCGGGCCGCGGAGGATGCCGAGCAGCAAGCGCCAATCGAGGAAATCCGCGCCAGCCTGCGCGAATTCCGCGAAGCGGTTCGCGAACTGACCGAGAGCCGCGTGCGGCGTCGCTACTTCTGAGCCACAAAAATCTGCGCTGTGTCGTACAAAAACATGCCGGTTTCGCGTAAACGGCATGGGACGGCGCTTTGGCGGGATTGCATGTTGGAATTTTCGTGAAAATGCCACGCTGTGAAAGATCAAAAAGCGCGTCGCTTCCGCAAGCGACGCGCTTGGGCATTCTGGTGTTGAGGGTAGTCCATGGCCGAAGTGATTGATGGCAAGAGCGTTGCCGGCGACGTTGTGGGGTCGGTCAAGACCCTGACGGCTGAGCTTGTCGCCAAGGGCCAGGCCAAGCCGGGTCTTGCCGTGGTTATCGTCGGCGAGGACCCGGCCAGCCAGGTCTATGTCGCGTCCAAGTCGCGCACCGCCAAGGAATGCGGCTTTCATTCCGTCCAGCACACGCTGCCGGCCGAAACCTCGGAACCGGCGTTGCTGAAGATCATCGGCGATCTCAACGCCGATCCGGCCATCAACGGCATCCTCGTGCAGCTTCCGCTGCCGGCCCATATCGACGCCGGCAAGATCATCCAGACCATCGCGCCGGAAAAGGATGTCGACGGCTTCCATTTCATCAATGTCGGCAAGCTCGGCACCGGTGAACTCGAGACAGCCTTCGTGCCTTGCACGCCGGCCGGCTCTATGCTTCTGATCGAGCGGGTGCGCGGCAAGGACCTGTCCGGCCTCAACGCCGTCGTCGTCGGCCGCTCCAACATCGTCGGCAAGCCGATGGCCAACCTGCTGCTTGCCGCCAACTGCACCGTCACTATCGCCCACAGCCGCACCAGGGATCTGCCCGCCTTGGCCCGCACCGCCGATATCCTTGTCGCGGCCGTCGGCAGGCCGGAGATGATCAGGGGTGATTGGGTGAAGCCCGGCGCCACCGTCATCGATGTCGGCATCAACCGCATTCCGGCGCCGGAAAAGGGCGAGGGCAAGTCCCGCCTCGTCGGCGATGTCGCCTATGCCGAAGCGGCTAAGGCCGCCGGCGCCATCACGCCGGTTCCCGGCGGTGTCGGGCCGATGACCATTGCCATGCTGATGGCCAATACGTTAGCCTCGGCCTACCTAGCGGCCGGATTGAAACGGCCGTCCTTCTGACCCGCCAGAAAGCCGCAGCTTTGCCGAACCCCAGTGTTCCCTCAGAACGGCCGGTCATGACTGACCCCGTTCAAGGCGGGCGGCAGTTCGCATTCCTGCTGGTAGACAAGTTCTCCATGTTCTCGCTGGCTGCCGCGATCGATACGTTCCGGTCGGCGAACCGGTTGCTTGGCCGCGACTTCTACGGCTGGACGACGGTGTCGGCCGACGGCGATCCGGTGATGGCTTCCAATGGCCTGCCGCTCAAGATCGACTACGCCGTTGCCGACCTGCCGCCGGTCGACATCCTCTTCGTCTCGGTCGGGCTGACGACGGAATTTCCCGGCAAGAGCAAGGTGCTGGCGGCTTTGCGCAGCTGGGGCCGGCGCGGCAATGCGCTCGGAGCCCTGTCGGTCGGCTCCTACCTGCTGGCCGAGGCCGGCCAGCTCGAAGGCTATCGCTGCACCATCCATTGGGAAAACCGTGCCGGCTTCGTCGAGCGCTTCCCCGACATCAACTGCACCGGCAACGTCTTCGAGATCGACCGCAAGCGCTACACCTGTGCCGGCGGCACCACTTCGATCGACCTGATGCTGGAGATCGTGCGCGGCGATTTCGGCTCGAACCTCGCCAATGGCGTCGCCAACCAGTTCCAGCACGAACGCATCCGCTCGGCCGGAGACCGCCAGCGCGTCGGGCCGGAACGCGACCTGACCGGCAAGTCGGAGAAGCTCAGGCGCATCGTCGAACTGATGGCCGACCACCTCGACGAGCCGCTTTCGGCAGTGCAGCTGGCCAAATCCGCCGGCCTTTCGGTGCGCCAGGTCGAGCGCCTGTTCCTGCGCCACCTCAGCGTCACGCCCGGCCGTTATTATATGCGGTTGCGGCTGGAGCGGGCGCGCGAACTGCTGCGCCAGACCAACATGCCGATCCTCGACGTGGCGATCGCGACCGGCTTCACCTCGCATTCCTACTTCGCCCAGAGCTACCGGCTGCAATTCGGCAGGCCGCCCTCGGAAGAACGCCGCACGACCTACTGAGCGGGTTTTCGTTTCATTGAAGAGTTCGGCATTCGGCCCGGCGCATCGGGCCAGGGTAGCGAATTCGGGTAACGGGTTCTTTCGGAGCCTTCGCCGCCGCGTTGGCTGACGGGTGCATCAAACGAAAAACCCGCCTGAGCGGCGGGTCACCGGCGCAAATCAGCACCATAGGCAAAAATGTACCATAGCTGAGTGCACCTAGTCAAGAAAAAATTCCTATCGTGGAAAGCTCACAAGGTGCCCGGACTTGTGTCCCGGCGCCGCGTCAAATAGCTTGCCGCCCGGATCAGGGGCGGATTTAGGAGATTTCGATGGCGGGACTTGCACGGGGCGTCGCTGCGGCGATCCTCCTTTTGTCGATGACGACGTTCGGCTTCGCCGCAAACAAGGTCATCGTCATTCTCGATGCGTCCGGCTCGATGTGGGCGCAGATCGACGGCAAACCCAAGCTCGAAATCGCCCGAGAATCGCTTCGAACCGTGCTTCAATCGGTTCCGGCCGACGCCGAGATCGGCTTCATGGCCTACGGCCATCGTGAAAAGGGCAGTTGCGACGACATCCAGCTGATCGTACCGCCGCAGGCAGGTTCGGGCAGCGCCATTTCGGCCGCCGCCGACAGCCTGAAATTCCTCGGCAAGACGCCGCTGACGGCGGCGGTCAAACAGGCGGCCGAGGCGCTGAAATACACCGAGGACAAGGCGACGGTCGTGCTCATCACCGACGGGCTCGAAACATGCGGCGGCGACCCCTGCGCGCTTGGCAAGGAGCTCGAGGCTTCCGGCGTCGACTTCACGGCCGATGTCGTCGGCTTCGGCCTCACCGCCGACGAGGGCAAGCAGATCGCCTGCCTCGCCGACAACACCGGCGGCAAGTACATCCAGGCCTCCGACGAGAAGGCGTTGCAGGAGGCGCTTGCCGAGACAGTGGCGGCGCCGGCGCCTGCTCCTGAACCGGCTCCGGCACCTGCGCCAGCGCCCGCGCCGGAGCCGGCCAAACCGGAATTCAATTTCCTGCCGATAGCGGTGCTTGCCGAGGGCGGCGATCCCGTCACTGACGGCAACGCCTGGGAAATCTACAAGGCCAAACCCGACGGTACGCGCGGCGACTACGTCAGCACCGAATACGGCGCCTACAAGGCCAATCTGGAACCGGGCGACTATATCGTCGTGGCCAGTGACGGCCAGGCGAAAACCGAGCAGAAGGTCAAGATCGAGGCCGGCCAGGTCTACAAGCCGCTTTTCAACTTGAATGCCGGCACGCTCATCATCCACCCGCGACCGAGCGCGGGGGCGGATGTCGTCGATGGCGCGGCTGTCGTCATCGACTATCCTGGTGCTGACATGCCCGCCACCTTCTATGGGACGACGAAAGCCGTGTTGCCGGCCGGCGACCAGAAGGTGACTGTCACGATCGGGCAGGGCGTGGCTACCGAGACGATTCCGCTGGCTGCCGGCAAGACCGTGGAAAAGGACATGGTTGCCGGTGTTGGCCATGTCGTTGCCAATGCTTACTATGCTGCGGGCGGCGACAAGGCGGACGGTTCAGGCGTCGGCTTCAAGGTGCTCAAGGCAAAAAAGAAGATCGATGGAACCAGGGACGAGGTGACCTATGCCTACGGACCCGACAGCAAATTCGATCTGCCGCCCGATGACTATGTGTTGATTGCGACGGTTGATCTCGCCGTCGTCGAGCAGCCGTTCACTGTCAAGGTGGGCGAATTTCAGGATCTGAAGGTCGCAATGAATGCCGGCGTGCTGGCGATCACCGCGCCCGGAGCCTCGAAGATCGAGATTTTCGAGGCCAAGAAGGACATCAACGGCAACCGCAAGTCGCTTGGCTATGCATTCGACCAGAAGTATCAGGCAGCGATCCCGGCGGGCGACTACGCCATCGTTTCGGAGAAATCCGACAACAGTTCGAAAGAAGGCAACGTGACGGTCAAGGCCGGCGAGCGAGCCGAGCTAACCGTGCAATAGAATCGTATGCACAACGCAAGAGGGCGGCCATGTGCCGCCCTTTTTCATGAACGACGCAGAACTGCCGTCAAGCGGTGCCGAAGGCGCTGGCGCCATGGTCGGCGCGGCCGACCAATTGCCGGAAGCCGGCAAACAGTTCGCGGCCGAAGCCGAACTCGTTGCCGATGAGATCGGCATCCGCCGTTCGGCGCAAGGCGAACTCCCCGGCCGGCACCAGGACTTCGAGTGTGCCGGCTTCGGCGTCGAGCCGGATGATGTCGCCTTCATGGATCCTGGCGATAGGACCCTCCTCGACCGCCTCCGGCGTCACATGGATCGCCGCCGGCACCTTGCCGGAGGCGCCAGACATGCGCCCGTCGGTGACCAGCGCGACGCGCTGGCCGCGATCCTGCAGGATGCCGAGCACGGTGGTCAGCTTGTGCAGTTCCGGCATGCCATTGGCCTTCGGTCCCTGGAAGCGGATGACGGCGATGAAATCACCGGTCAGCGTGCCTGCCTTGAACGCATCGTTCAGGCCTTGCTGGCTGTCGAAGACCTTGGCCGGCGCCTCGATGATACGCCGCTCCGGCTTCACCGCGGAAGTCTTGATGACGGCATGGCCGAGATTGCCTGACAGCACCTTCAGACCGCCGGTCGCCTGGAATGCCTTGTTGAACGGCGCCAGCACCTTTTCGTCGCCGCTTGCCTTCGGCGAGGCCTCGCGCACCACGCCTCCGTCGGCGCCGAGCTTTGCCTCGACCGCATAGGGCCGCAGCCCTTCGCCCCACACCGTCTGCACATCCTCATGCAGGATGCCTTCGTCGAGCAGTTCGCGGATCAGGAAGCCGAGCCCGCCGGCGGCGTGGAAATGGTTCACGTCGGCGAGGCCGTTCGGATAGACCCGCGCCAGCAGCGGGACGGCTTCCGAAAGGTCGGAAATATCCTGCCAGGTGATGGCTATGCCGGCCGCCGCCGCCATGGCGATCAGGTGGATGGTGTGATTGGTCGAGCCGCCAGTGGCGTGCAGACCGACGATGCCGTTGACGATCGACCGCTCGTCGATCATCCGGCCGACAGGCGTATAGGCGTTGCCGAGCGCGGTGATCGCCAGCGCCCGCTTCGTCGCCTCGCGGGTCAGCGCCTCGCGCAGCGGCGTGCCGGGGTTGACGAAGGAAGCGCCCGGCGTGTGCAGGCCCATGATCTCCATGAGCATCTGGTTGGAATTCGCCGTGCCGTAGAAGGTGCAGGTGCCCGGCCCATGATAGGATTTGGACTCGGCTTCCAGCAGTTCGGCGCGCCCGGCCTTGCCCTCGGCGTAGAGCTGGCGGACCTTGGCCTTCTCGTCATTGGGCAGCCCGGTCGTCATCGGTCCGGCCGGGATGAACACCGCCGGCAGATGGCCGAAGGTGAGGGCGGCTATCACCAGCCCCGGCACGATCTTGTCGCAGACGCCGAGATAGACGGCGGCGTCGAACATGTTGTGCGACAGGCCGATCGCTGCGGCCATGGCGATGACATCGCGCGAAAACAGCGACAACTCCATGCCGGGCTGGCCCTGGGTGACGCCGTCGCACATCGCCGGCACGCCGCCGGCCACCTGCGCAATGCCACCGGCTTCGCGGGCCGCGTCCTTGATCAGCGCGGGGAAGGTCTCGAACGGCTGATGCGCCGACAGCATGTCGTTGTAGGAGGTGATGATGCCGAGGTTCGGCACCTTGTCGGCGCCCAGCGCGAGCTTTTCCGAGGGGCTGCACACCGCAAAGCCGTGGGCGAGATTGCCGCACGACAGCACAGCCCGGTTGGCGGTGCGGTTCGATGCCTCGGCGATGCGGCCGAGATAACGCTCGCGGCCCGTCTTTGAGCGCTGGCGGATGCGTTCGGTGATGGCTTCGATGTCGCGTCTGGCGGTCATGGCGGTCGGTCCTTTCAGGCGAGGTCCCGGAAACATCCTCCCGCCGTTTGCCGGGACCAGAGTAAATCGAAATTCAGGGGGCCCAGAAAACCTCTACGGGCTTATGCGCTGCGTCGAGCACGGCACGGATTGGCTTTCGCGGCCCGGGCGCCACCGCGCCGTCGAAGGCGATACGCTTGTCCTCACCCTCTATGTGCAGCGCGATGAAGCCGGCCTCGACGATGCGCGCCAGCGACAGGGTCAGCCGCGGCTCGCCCGCACTTGCCGCATGAACCGGCAGCACGATCCTGTCGCAAGACGGGTCGAGCAGCGTCGCCAGATCGTCGGCATCGGGAAAGAACGAGGCGGTGTGGCCGTCCGGCCCCATGCCGAGCACGACGACATCGAGCGGCCATGGCAAGGACCGGAGCGCTGCATCATCGGACGAGGCCGCATCTTCGATGCTGGTGGCTTCGTGATAGAGCGGCACGAAACGAGCCGCCTTGGCCGCGTTCTGCAACAGGTTGGCGGTCACCAGCCCGGCATTGGAGCGTGGCGAGGAGGCCGGCACGAAACGCTCGTCGACCAGCGTCACGATCACCTTGTCCCAGGCGATGGGTATCGCTGAAAGGGCGGCGAAGAACTTTGCCGGCGTGGTGCCGCCGGAGACGGCGAGCAGCCCCGTGCCGCGCTCGGCGACTGCCTTTGTCAGGCGGCCGGCGACATGACCGGCCAGCGCCGCTGCCAAATCCTGGCGTCCGGCGAAGCCGTTCCACTCATAGGCGGCGCTGTTCAATTGCTCTCGTGCCATGTCCGCCCGTCACGTTCGATCAGTGCTATCGAGGCCGATGGACCCCAAGTGCCGGCCGTATAGCCTTGCGCCTCCTGCCTGGCGCTTTCCCAGGCATTCTGGATCGGGTCGATCCACTTCCAGGCCGCCTCGACTTCGTCGCGGCGCATGAACAGCGTCTGGTTGCCGCGGATGACGTCCATGATCAGCCGCTCATAGGCGTCCGGGGCGCGGCCGTCGAAGGACTGCGCAAAACTCATGTCGAGCGAGATCTGGCGCAGCCGCATGCCGCCCGGGCCCGGATCCTTGATCATGATGAACTGCTTGACGCCTTCGTCGGGCTGTAGCCGGATGACCAGCTGGTTGGCGAAGATCGGTCCGGCGCTGTCGCCGAAGATCGAATGCGGGATCGGCTTGAATTCGATGACGATTTCCGAAACCCGCGTCGCCAGCCGCTTGCCGGTGCGGAGATAGAACGGAACGCCCGACCAGCGCCAATTGCCGATCTCGGCCTTGATGGCGACGAAGGTTTCGGTGTTGCTGTCCTTGCCGAGCTCCTCGACATAGCCTTTCACCGGTCCGCCGGCCGAAGCCCCGGCGCGATACTGCCCGCGCACCGTGTGCTTCGGCGCCTCGTTGCCATTGATGCGCTTCAGTGCCCGCAGCACCTTCAGCTTTTCGTCGCGCACGGCGTCGGCATCCATCGACGACGGCGCTTCCATGGCGACGAGGCACAAGAGCTGCAGCATATGGTTCTGCACCATGTCGCGCAGCGCGCCGGCCTTATCGTAATAGGTGACGCGGTCCTCCAGGCCGACGGTTTCGGCCACGGTGATCTGCACATGGTCGATATGGGCTGAATTCCACAACGGCTCGTAGAGCGCGTTGGCAAAGCGCAGCGCCATCAGGTTCTGCACCGTCTCCTTGCCGAGATAATGGTCGATGCGGAAGATCTGGCTTTCGTGGAAGTCGTCGCCGACCAGGTCGTTGAGCTTGCGTGCCGAATCGAGATCGCGGCCGATCGGCTTTTCCAGCACGATGCGCGAGTTCGGCGTGATCAGATTGTGCTCTTTCAGCTTGTGCGAGATGTCGCCGAACAGCGCCGGCGCCACCGCAAGGTAGAAGGCGCGGATGCGGTCGCTGTCGCCGATCGCCTTCTTGAGCTTGTCGAATCCGGCGCCGTTCGTCGCATCGGCCGAGACGTAGGACAGCCGCGCCAGGAAAGTCTTCAGTTCCTTGGCGTCGATGTCGGCCGGTTTGACGTGCTCGGAGATCGCCTGTTTGGCGAAGGCCTGGAATTCTTCGTCGCTCATTTTCGAGCGCGACGTGCCGATGATGCGTGTCGGCTCCGAAAACTGATGGTCGCGCTGGCGATAATAGAGCGACGGCAGAAGCTTGCGTTCCGACAGATCGCCGGTGCCGCCGAAAATGATGAAGTCGAAAGGCTCGACGGGGATGATCTGGCTGGTCATGGTCTGTCCGCTTTGACGCCGGTCGCTGTGACGCGGCTGATATAATCTAATCGATTTAAATTTTCCAGTGCCATGGTGTCACATCTGGGTGTATGCGCCTGCCCCTTGACAGTCCGATGACCCGGAGGCTTGTCGAAGGCGCGGCTCCGGAAGCCTTCGCAGTTGCAGCATAGAGCGGGATCGACGCGAAAGCCAAAGGAGAAATCGGCGATGGCTCCACATCTTTCGGCCAATCCAGTCAGAAGCCGTGGCTTTGCGCGGATGAGCGCTAATGACGTGCCCGTTGATCGTCACCAATAGTGAGCGGAAAAAACATGCGTCTGGAAAACAAGGTTGCGATCATCACCGGTGCTGCGTCGGGTTTTGGCGAGGGCATCGCCAGGCGCTTTGCGCAGGAGGGCGCCAGGGTCGTTGTCGCCGACCTCAACGCCAGGGGCGCGGAACGCGTCGCCGGTGAGATCGGAGAAGCGGCGATCTGGACCCAGACCGACGTCTCGCTGCGCTCCGAATTCGACGAGATGGTCTATGCCGCCAAAAGCGCCTTCGGCCGCATCGACATCATGGTCAACAATGCCGGCTACACCCATCGCAACGGCGATATGCTCAATGTCGACGAGGAGACCTTCGACCTGATAACCGCCATCAACATGAAGGCGATCTATCACGCGGCACTTGCCGTGGTGCCGATCATGGAGCGGCAGGGCGGCGGCGTCATCCTGACCACGGCCTCCACCGCGGGTCTGCGGCCGCGCCCCGGCCTCACCTGGTACAACGCGTCGAAAGGCTGGGCGATCACCGCCACCAAGTCGATGGCGGTCGAACTGGCGCCGAAGAACATCCGCGTCAACTGCCTCTGCCCGGTTGCCGGCGAGACCGGCATGCTGGAGAAATTCATGGGCGCCGATACGCCCGAAATCCGCGAGAAGTTCCGCGCATCGATCCCGCTCGGCCGGCTTTCGACGCCGCTCGACATCGCCAATGCCGCACTCTGGCTGGCCTCGGACGAGGCCGCCTTCATCACCGGCGTGGCGCTGGAGGTAGATGGCGGCCGCTGCATCTGAAAGTGCCAGGCGTCACGCGCCGGTCTTGATGTAACTCTTGTAGATCCAGCCGGTCTTGCCGTTGTAGGTGATCTGGCACCATTGCTTGCAGCTCTTCACCTGCACCGAGGTTTTGGCTGGCACCGTACCGATGGCGGCGGCATTTTTCTTCGGGCCGCTTCGCATGGTCACGGCCCTCAGGATGCGGCCTGTTCCGGCGGCTGCGGCTTTCCTGGGCTTCGCCTTGGCATGGCTGTCATCGCCTTCCGCCGCTGGCACTTGCGGCTGCACCGCGGGGATGGCGGCGGTTTGTGCGCCGTCGGGGTGGTTGCCCGTGGCTGCGCTGGGCGCGGCTACCTTGGCAAGTTCGGTGGCGGCATCGGTAGCGGCTGCCGGCTGTGCGAATGCCGCCGCTTGCTTGTCCGCTGCCTTGGGAGCGGTCGAATCGGACGTGGTTGCGTCCTTCGGCTGCGAACCGGTCCAGCGCGGATCATTGGCGGCGAGTGCGGGGATGTTGGCGTGCGCGGCCGCCACGGTTGTCGGAATCGCGTCGGACTTGCGCGCCTGCGGCACGGCTGCCGTGGCGACCGCGGCCCCAACCGGGGTTATTTTCGTCGTCTTCACCGGAACGGTTGGAATGGTTTGTTCGGGGCTCGCTGCCGCTTGCCTGTCGCTGGCCGGCAATGCCAGCCACAGCGCCACGGCGGCGACGCTAAGCAACGCGGCGGTGCCGATCGCGGCGATCACCAGATGCGAGTTCGAACGGACTTCCTGCCAGAAGGACGGCCGCATGTCGTATCCGAACTGCATGGCAAAGCGCCGACGTTCCGGCGTACCGAAACTGAAGGGCTCTCTCACTCTTGCCACCTCCATAAGCGGGCCGACGTTCTTTCAGTCGGTGCCGGAAGTCCGGCGTCTGATCCGCATAGGTCCCAAAAACAACGCGGGCAGTCCCGCAACAATCCCCGAACAATCGCCCAGAACCGGCAGCTTTCGCCTGCGATTGTGGCATCAGTACGCCATTATAGGGGATTCTGCGCCTTTGCGGGAAATTGCGCAATGCGTCGCACGGGCAACAAATGTTACAATGAATATTACAATATTACATCAGGTCGGTCGGCTAGATCCTGTCCCGCACCGCAAACCAGTTGAGCGCCAGGAACAGCAGCGGCGTGCGGAAGCGTCGACCGCCGGGGAAGGGCGGGATTTTCAGATCCTCGATCAGCTTCAGCCGGTCGCGGTTGCCGGCAACGGTTTCAGCATAGAGTTTACCGAAATAGTTCGACAGCATGACGCCGTGGCCGGAATAGCCGCCGGCCGAGATCACATTGGGCATCACTTCGCGCACGAAAGGCTTTCTCGGCACCGTGATGCCGACATAGCCGCCCCAGCCATGCGTGATCTCGACATCCCCGAGCGCCGGATAGAGTTCCGCGATCTGGCGGCGGATGTGAATGTGGATATCCTTCGGATCGTTGACGCCATAAACCTCGCGTCCGCCAAACAGCAGCCGCCCGTCCTTCGATTTGCGGAAATAGCGCACGACGAAGCGGGAATCGTCGACCGCCTCGCCGCCCGGCAAAACGTTCGAGTGCGCTCCCAGAGGCACGGTCGCACCGATGAAGGAACCGATCGGCATGATGTGCGCCGCACTCACCGGCTCGAGCGCGCCGCCATAGGCGTTGACCGCTATCAGGCATTTTTGCGCCGTCACCGTCCCCCTCGGTGTCGAAACCTTGACCTTGCCGCCACTGGACATGATGCCGGTCGACGGCGACCCCTCGAACAGCTGCGCGCCTGCAAGCGCTGCCACCCGCGCCGTGCCGATCGCCAGCTTCATCGGATGGATGTGCCCTGTGCCGGTATCGCGCGTGCCGCCGAAATAGGCGGTCGAGCCCAACCGCTCCGCCGTCTCCCTGGCATCCATGAACGAGATATGCGGGTAGGCAAAACGGCTCGCCATGATCTCGGCATGCGCCTTGTAGTCGTCGACATAGCGCGGCTTGTGCGCCACCGAGAGCTGGCCCGGCATATAGTCGATATCGATCTGGTTGGCGGCAGTGAATTCGAGGAGATGCGCCTTGGCCTCTTCGGCAAGATCAAACAGCGCCTTGGCGCGGGCCAAGCCATACTCGGATTCCAGGTCCTCGGCCCAGGCGCGCTGGCCGGTGCCGAGCTGCCCGCCATTGCGCCCGGAGGCGCCATCGCCGAAGCGGTACGCGTCGATCAGCACGACATTGGTGCCTGCCTTGGCCAGATGCGCCGCCGCCGACAGCCCGGTGAAGCCGCCACCAATGATGACGACATCGCATGTCCGGTCGCCGTCCAGTCCGGGATATTCGGGCCTCGGTCCCGCCGTGTCCTCGTACCAGGAACGGCCGGGGGAAATTGGGGATTGGTAAGGCATGATGCTCGCAGGGAGTAGGGGAGTAGGGGAGTAGGGGAATAGGGGAATAGGGGAAT
>NZ_RZTB01000101.1:0-21153 GCF_003997735.1 Mesorhizobium sp. M7A.F.Ca.MR.148.00.0.0
CCTTCGCAGGCTCAGGGCGTTCGAAGCTCGAAAAGCCAAGCAATTGGCTTTTCGTCCGCGACGCGGACCGCTTCTCACCCCACAGGGGGAGAAGGAAGAACCGCGCTAGCCGCTCAATATCTCCCTCAGATGATCAAGGATCATAGCCACACCCTTCTGCCCAAGCTCGGCCGAAGCATCCTTGGCGCTCGCCGTATACCAGCTCTTGTTGTCGTTGAAGTGAGCGGCATCGACAGCCTCCGGACATAGCGCCAGCATCAGCGAGGTCTCGCCGATGCCGGCATGATCGAACGGGTACTTGCCGTTCATGTCAGCCGACATCAGCGGATGCACCTGCACCCAGTTGAAGAAATTTTCACCCGCGGCGTGCCCGGAATAATAGTCGGCCATCGCCTGCGAACCCCACCAGCCCTCGCCGCGCTCCTTTTCGAGGAAGCGGAAGATCGCCTGGCGGCCGGCGGTCTTGAACGCCAGATCGGTCGGCATGCCGGCGGCAAAGTTCTCGGTCTGGTGGTGGATGATGGCGTGGATGTTGCGAAAGCCGATGCGCAGCAGGCTGTAGAACAGCTCCTCGCCGAACGGCGCCAGCGCATTGCCGCCGACCTGCACCGAGCCGCTGCCTTCCGGCGGCGCCACCGCATAGCTCGCAGCACCGTAGTAGAAGGGCGGCAGGATGACGACGTCCTTCTCCTTTTCGAACAGCTCCAGCGTCTTGACGACGGCCAGCGTGTCCATGCCGACAGCCATGTGCTCGCCATGGTATTCGAGCACGCCGAGCGGCAGAGCGACCGGCCAATTCTCAGCGATCGCCCTGCGGATCTGGTGTGGCAGCAGCAGTTCGTAGCGCATGATCTATTCCATGTTGGTGTGGCGGGCGCGCATGGCTTCGGGCGACGCCCCGATCAATTCCCTGAGTTTCAGCACCATCACCTCGAACAGCAGGAACAGCGCGCCTTCGAACACCGAGCCCATCGGCAGCACCGATGTCTTCTGCGCCCCCTGATCGTTGGCCATGGTCTGCGCGGGAATGAGCAGGGTGAAGTCGGCAAGCCTTGCCGCGCTGCCTGCGGCCTGGGCGGTCAGCAGGAGATTGGTTGCACCTGCTTGGTGCGCGACCTGCATCAGGGTCAGCACGGTCGAGGTCTCTCCCGGCCCGGAGCTGACCAGGAAGACATCGCCCTGCCCCAGCGGCGGTGTGTTCATGTCGCCGACCACGGACACCGGCAGGCCCAGATGGTAGAGCCGCATGGCAAACCCCTTGACCTGCAAGGCCTCGCGGCCGCAGCCATAGACGACGATCTGTCGCGCGCCGGCCAGCATTTTGCAGGCGGCGTCGATCCGGCTTTCGTCGATGCGGGCCAGCACGCCGCCGAGCTCCTCAAGCGCGGTCTCGAACAGGCTTTTGCTCTTGTCGTTCACCGCGATCCTGCCATCAAAAATCACCCCTGGGATTTGCCGCCCTTGCTGCCACGAACAACTTGATTTCGTTCATGCTAGCAACCGCGAAAATGCGTGTCCAACGCGCAGCGATGCTTTTGCCTGATCACAGGCGTGATAGTGTCATGTCAGACAAATCAAGCGAGGCAAACGGCAGCATATGAAGACACGGCATTTCGACCGCATCGGCAATGGCGGCATCAGTTTCACCGAGCTCGGCTTCGGCGCGGCGCCGCTCGGCAACCTCTACCGTGCCGTCTCCGACGAGGACGCCAACGCCACGCTGGAGGCCGCGTGGGCGACCGGCTGCCGGTACTACGACACCGCGCCGCTCTATGGACTCGGCCTCTCGGAAACGCGGCTCAACCCGTTCCTGCGCGGCAAGAAGCGCGACGACTATGTGCTGTCGAGCAAGGTCGGCCGCATCATGCGCGCCTGCCCGCCCGAAGAGCGCACCGGCATCGGCAAATTCTTCGACACGCCGTCACGCCGCGAGGTGTACGACTACAGCTATGACGGTGTCATGCGCTCGTTCGAAGCCTCGCTTGAGCGCCTCGGCGTCGACCGGATCGACATCCTCTTCGTCCACGATGTCGACATCTTCACGCATGGCAGCAAGGAAGCCTCCGACCGGCGCATCGAGGAGTTCATGCGCTCCGGCTATTACGGCCTGCTCTCGCTGCGCGACCAGGGCGTGATCAAGGCGTTCGGTGGCGGCATCAACGAGTGGCAGGTCGCACAGACGCTGGCCGAGCGCGGCGACTTCGACCTGTTCCTGCTGGCCGGACGCTATACGCTCCTGGAACAGGAGGCGCTGACGTCCTTCCTGCCGCTCTGCCAGGCACGCGGCATCGGCATCGTTCTCGGCGGCCCCTACAACTCCGGCATCCTGGCGACCGGACCGAAGCCCGGCGCCTACTACAACTACTCGGAAGCGCCGAAGGACATACTCGATCGGGTCGCCGGGATCGAAAACGTCTGCAAGCGTCATGGTGTCAGGCTGATCGAGGCCGCCCTGCAATTCCCGCTGCTGCACCCGTCGGTCGTCTCGGTGATCCCCGGTGGCCAGCGGCCGAGCGAGGTCGAGAGCAATCGCTCGCTGCTCGATGCGAAACTACCCCCAGCGCTTTGGGCCGATCTCAAGAAGGAAGGTCTTATGCGCACCGAGGCGCCGACCGCGTAAGCCGGCCGCCGTCGCGTCAGCGTCGGGCACAAAAAATGAAAAGCCGGGCAAGCCCGGCTTTTCTGGTCGCGTGTACCTGCGTAGGCTATAAAAAATGAAAAGCCGGGCAAGCCCGGCTTTTCTGGTCGCATGTACCCGCGTAGGGCGCCAAAATGAAAAGCCGGGCAAGCCCGGCTTTTCTGAGGTCTCTGAAAAGAAAAAACGCTTAGTTGACTGCGTCCTTGAGGCCTTTACCGGCCGAGAACTTCGGCACGGTGCGCGCCGGGATCTTCACTTCGGCGCCGGTCTGAGGATTGCGGCCGGTCGACGCCGCACGCTTTGACACGGAGAAATTGCCAAAGCCGACAAGCCGGACATCGCCGCCCTTCTTCAGTTCGCCGGTGATCACGGAAAATACCGCATCGACCGCCGACTGCGCGTCACCCTTCGAAATGCTCGCGGCGTCGGCGACAGCGGACACCAGTTCGTTCTTGTTCATAAAAATTCCCTTCCATGAGAACACCGGAACTATCGACTCATCCGGCAGGAAACGGACTTTAGAAAGAAGCGCTCCCGCAACCAAGTCGAAAAGGCAGGAAAAAAGCGGAAAAAGCCCGGAAATGCTGGGTTTTTCACATGAAAAAGCCGGGCTCTAGGCCCGGCTCTCCGTTTGTGCGCTGCAACCTTGACGAAAACCAACGCATGGCCCCGAAAACCGTCGCCGGTTTTCGGAAAGGGCCATGCGCAAGTCCGAGCGTTAGAGCGTCCTTTGTGCGTCCAGATGGACGCCCGGCGCTCTAATGCGCCAGGGACTTTCCAGCGTCGTCGGCACTGTCTGTCGAGGCCGGCGGATTGACCGGTTCGACCCATTCGATCGGCTCCGGCATACGCACCAGCGCGTGGCGCAACACCTCGCCGACACGTGAGACCGGAATGATCTCCATGCCGTTCTTCACGTTGTCCGGGATTTCCGCCAGATCCTTGGCATTGTCTTCCGGGATCAGCACCTTCTTGATGCCGCCGCGCAGCGCGGCGAGCAGCTTCTCCTTGAGCCCGCCGATGGGCAAGATGCGGCCGCGAAGCGTTATCTCGCCGGTCATCGCCACATCCGCCCGGACCGGAATACCCGTCAGTACCGACACAATGGCTGTCGCCATGGCAGCACCCGCAGACGGGCCGTCCTTCGGCGTGGCGCCTTCCGGCAAGTGCACGTGGATGTCGCGCTTGTCGAACAGCGGCGGCTCGATGCCGAAATCGACGGCGCGCGAGCGGACATAGGAGGCCGCCGCCGAAATCGATTCCTTCATCACGTCGCGCAGGTTGCCGGTCACCGTCATGCGGCCCTTGCCGGGCATCATGACGCCTTCGACCGTCAGCAGTTCGCCGCCGACTTCCGTCCAGGCAAGACCTGTGACGACACCGACCTGATCGTCAGACTCGACCTGGCCGAAGCGGTAGCGCTGGACACCAAGGTAATCGGAGAGGTTCTCCGCCGTGATGCTCACCGTCTTCTTCTTCGTCTTCAGGATCTCGGTCACCGCCTTGCGCCCAAGCTTCATCAGCTCGCGCTCCAGGCTCCTGACGCCCGCTTCGCGGGTGTAAGTCTGGACGATGGCGCGGATCGCGTCCTCACCAACGGAAAACTCCTTCGGCTGCAGCGCGTGATCGCGGATCACCTTCGGCATCAGGTGCCGCTTGGCGATCTCGATCTTCTCGTCCTCGGTGTAGCCGGCGATACGGATGATCTCCATGCGGTCCATCAAGGGCGCCGGGATGTTCAGCGTGTTCGCCGTCGTCACGAACATGACGCTCGACAGGTCGTATTCGACCTCGAGGTAATGGTCCATGAACGTCGAGTTCTGTTCCGGATCGAGGACCTCGAGCAACGCCGATGACGGATCGCCACGGAAGTCCTGGCCCATCTTGTCGATCTCGTCGAGCAGGAAGAGCGGGTTGGACTTCTTGGCCTTCTTCATCGACTGGATGACCTTGCCGGGCATCGAGCCGATATAGGTGCGGCGGTGGCCACGGATCTCGGCCTCGTCACGCACGCCGCCAAGCGCCATGCGGATGAATTCGCGACCGGTCGCCTTGGCGATCGACTTGCCGAGCGAGGTCTTGCCGACGCCGGGAGGGCCGACGAGGCACAGGATCGGCCCCTTCAGCTTCTTCTGGCGGCTTTGCACGGCGAGATACTCGACGATGCGCTCCTTGACCTTGTCGAGGCCGAAATGATCGGTGTCGAGCACGTTCTGCGCAAAAGCCAGATCCTGCTTGACCTTGGAGTTCTTGCCCCACGGGATCGACAGGATCCAGTCGAGATAGTTGCGCACGACGGTCGATTCAGCCGACATCGGCGACATCGTCCGGAGCTTCTTCAACTCGGCTTCCGCCTTTTCGCGGGCCTCCTTGGAGAGCTTGGTCTTCTTGATGCGCGCCTCGATCTCGGCGGCCTCGTCGCGGCCGTCCTCGCCTTCGCCGAGCTCCTTCTGGATCGCCTTCATCTGCTCGTTGAGGTAGTATTCGCGCTGCGTCTTCTCCATCTGGCGCTTGACGCGCGAGCGGATGCGCTTCTCCACCTGCAGGACGGAGATTTCGGCTTCCATGAAGCCCATAGCCTTTTCCAGCCGCTCCTTGACCGAGAGCGTGGCCAGCATTTCCTGCTTTTCAGGGATCTTGATGGCGAGATGCGAGGCGACCGTATCGGCGAGCTTGGAGTAGTCGTCGATCTGGCTGGCGGCACCCACCACTTCGGGCGAGATCTTCTTGTTCAGCTTGACGTAGTTCTCGAAGTCGGTGACGACCGAACGGGCCAGCGCCTCGACCTCGACCTCTTCCTCTTCCGGCTCGACCAGCGCCGCGGCGCGGGCTTCGTGGAAGTCGGGACGGTCGGTGAACGAGACGATTTTCGCGCGCGAGGCGCCCTCGACCAGAACCTTGACGGTGCCGTCGGGCAGCTTGAGCAATTGCAGCACATTGGCGAGCGTGCCGATGTCGAAGATGGCATCGGGTTCGGGATCGTCGTCGGCGGCATTCATCTGGGTGGCAAGCAGGATCTGCTTTTCCTGACCCATCACCTCTTCCAGCGCCTTGATCGACTTCTCACGCCCGACGAAGAGCGGAACGATCATGTGCGGAAACACCACGATGTCGCGCAGTGGGAGGACTGCGAAGACGCCGTCGCTGGGTGCCTTGGATACTTTGGCCATTGTCCAACCTTTCATGTCGCGGCCGCCAATCAGCCAACCGCGAATCTTATATTAACGACCGGGGATCGTTCCGCCTACCACCGTTTATGACGGGAGTTTTACAGCACAGAAATCGGGCACCTCGGCCTTCTCCAGTTAGTTGGATGCACGACCCCCAAAGATCAAGGGGCGTGTCCAAATCCGCACTTCCAACCCGTCCGCGAGTGACACATTTGCGACGCCAAGCCGTACGCCGCGCAAAAGCCCTGTGTGACAGCAAAACGGCGCCTTGCGGCGCCGTTTCAGAATTTCGCTGCGGGCTCATCATGTCAGGCGCTGACATTGCCCTTCTTTTCCTTCTGCTCGGAGTAGATGTAGAGCGGCCGGGCACTGCCGGTCACCACCTCCTCCGAAATCACCACTTCGCGCACGCCTTCGAGTGCGGGAAGTTCGAACATCGTGTCGAGCAGGATCGCTTCCATGATCGAACGCAGGCCGCGCGCGCCGGTCTTGCGCTCGATGGCGCGCTTGGCGATGGCCGAAAGAGCGTTCTCGTGGAAAGTCAGGTCGACATTCTCCATCTCGAACAGCCGCTGATACTGCTTGACCAGCGCGTTCTTCGGCTCGGTCAGGATCTGGATCAGCGCCGGTTCGTCAAGGTCTTCCAACGTCGCCAGGACCGGCAGACGGCCGACAAATTCGGGGATAAGACCGAACTTCAACAGATCCTCGGGCTCGACCAGGCGGAAGACATCGCCGGTGCGGCGATCTTCCGGCGAAGCGACGATGGCGCCGAAGCCGATCGACGTCTTGCGGCCGCGATCCGAGATGATCTTGTCCAGCCCGGCGAAGGCGCCGCCGCAGATGAACAGGATGTTGGCTGTATCGACCTGCAGGAACTCCTGCTGCGGGTGCTTCCTGCCGCCCTGCGGCGGCACGGAGGCGACGGTGCCTTCCATGATCTTCAGAAGCGCCTGCTGCACGCCCTCGCCCGACACGTCGCGGGTGATCGAGGGATTGTCCGACTTGCGCGAAATCTTGTCGATCTCGTCGATGTAGACGATGCCGCGCTGGGCGCGCTCGACATTGTAGTCGGCCGATTGCAACAGCTTCAGGATGATGTTCTCGACGTCCTCGCCGACATAGCCGGCTTCGGTCAGCGTCGTCGCGTCAGCCATGGTGAAGGGCACATCGATGATGCGGGCCAGCGTCTGCGCAAGCAGCGTCTTGCCGCAACCGGTCGGACCGATCAGCAGGATGTTGGACTTCGCCAGTTCGACATCGTTGTTCTTGCCGGCATGCGCGAGGCGCTTGTAGTGGTTGTGGACCGCCACCGACAGCACGCGCTTAGCGTAGGGCTGACCGATGACATAGTCGTCGAGAACCTTGAGGATCTCCTGCGGTGTCGGCACGCCTTCGCGCGACTTCACCATCGAGGTCTTGTTCTCTTCACGGATGATGTCCATGCAGAGTTCGACGCACTCGTCGCAGATGAAGACCGTCGGACCGGCGATCAGCTTGCGCACTTCGTGCTGGCTTTTGCCGCAAAACGAGCAGTAAAGCGTGTTCTTGGAATCGCCGCTGTTGTTGCCGACCTTGCTCATTTTCATGTCCTTTCATGGCCGCCCGCCGATGGTCTGGCTGAAAGGGCGCATACTCTATCTATCGCGGGAATCCGCCGCCGCCAGTGTGTCCCGGCTCCCGCAACGCATTCCGTACGAAACACAAATCAGAAAACGTGGCAATGATTCGCGACAACCCCGCATAAAGCTAAGCCGCCGAAACTCAACATAGCCTTAACGTAGGCAATCCTGTCCCCCGAGGGAACAGCCAATTGTGGCCGAAATGCCGCAAGACGCGCCAAAAGCGCGTGATGGTGCCATCCAACTGCCAACTTGCCTTTATGCCAGCGCCCCTTCGGCCGCCTCGCGCGACGAAATGACCTTGTCGATGAGGCCGAAATCCTTGGCTTCGTCGGCGGTCATGAAATGGTCGCGGTCGAGCGTTTTCTCGATCTCTTCGTAGCTCTTGCCGGTGTGCTTGACGTAGACCTCGTTGAGGCGACGCTTCAGCTTGATGATATCCAGGGCATGGCGCTCGATGTCGGACGCCTGGCCCTGGAAGCCGCCGGAAGGCTGGTGAACCATGATGCGGGCGTTCGGCGTGGCAAAGCGCATGTCCTTGTGACCGGCGGTCAGGAGCAGCGAACCCATCGAAGCCGCCTGGCCGATGCAGAGCGTCGACACGGCCGGCTTGATGAACTGCATGGTGTCGTAGATCGCCATGCCCGAGGTGACGACGCCGCCCGGCGAATTGATGTAGAGGTTGATTTCCTTCTTCGGATTCTCGGCTTCGAGGAACAAAAGCTGCGCGCAGACCAGCGTCGCCATGCCGTCCTCGACCGGACCGGTGATGAAAATGATGCGCTCCTTGAGGAGGCGCGAGAAAATGTCGTAGGCCCGCTCGCCGCGATTGGTCTGTTCGACCACCATCGGAACGAGGTTCATGTAGGTTTCGACGGGGTTCTTCATCAGATATCTCTTATCTCGCGGTGGGATTCCGGCGCCGGGAATGCCGGCAGATCGGGCAGAATCGGTTCTGGATCGTTATTCCGTAGATAGGATGCCGGCTCGTCCTTGTGCAAGGCCGACCCCTCCTAGCCATCTGGGTAAGTCGAATCAAGGTTTCTGACCAAGGATTCGCGGCGGCGGATGCTTCCGCGGGTCCGGAGCCGCATGGCCGACCACGCAAGGTAGCAGTTTCTTAACCGCGTCACTTAACGAAATGCGCCGAAACCGCTTTTTTCCGAGACGGCTTCCTCTACAATTCAACGTTGAACTTATGCGTAGAGTTCAACAGGGGAAGTGTCATGCCCGGGAAAACCGCATGCTTCACCATCGCCGGGCTGACCATGCTCGGCACGATTTCGCAGACGACGGCCGGCGGCCGCGCCGTCGAATGTTATGAGCCGGTCCGCAGTCCGGCCGTGTACGACACGGTCTATGAAGACGTGATGATCAGTCCGCCCGGTCAGCAGGTCGACTATATCGCCCCTATCTATGGCACGCGCGAGCGCGTCGTGATGACCGTTCCGGCGCAAGTGACCTACCAGATCGTGCCGGCCGTCACCCGCACGGTCTATCGTACGGTCCGGATCGATGGCGGCGGCTATTCCTGGGAATGGCGCGTCGTCCATGGCCGCAAGGTGCTGTGCAAGGTCTGGCACAAGGCGCGCTACGAACGTGTCGCCAAAACCGTGGTGATCCAGCCCGAACGCACGCGACGCGTGGTCATCCCCGCTCAACACGACAGGATCGCCCAGGAGGTGCTGGTGCGGCCGGAGCAAAGGCGCGTCATCGATGTTCCCGCCTCCTACCAGACCGTCGCGCGTCGTGTGCTGGTTCGCGAGGGTTAATCGGGCTGGCGGCGGGTGCATATTCCCAGGCATTGCCAGGATTAGGTCATCCCGGCGGCGGTCAGGCGACCTCCGCCCGCAGCCATGCCTTCAGGCCGGCGATATCGCCATCGCCGACGGCCGCCGCAACGCGCCTGCCGACCGCCGCGCCGAACTTGTAGCCGTGACCGGAGCATGCCGAGACAACAAGGCATTTGCCCTTTTCATGCGCCATGAATTTTTCGTTTGATGTGAAGGTGTAGGCGCAGGTGACGACCTCGGTCACCCGATACTCCGCGATGCGGGCGATCGGCGGCGAAAACAGGTTGCGGATCGCCTCGCCCTCGCCCGCCACCGGCTGACGGTTCCAATCGGCGTCGCTGGTCGGCACCCTGTGCAGGCCGGACCCGAATTTCATGCCGGCGCCGCCGGAGGGCGGGATCACATAGCCGTCGATCGCGCCGCCGACATCGAGGACAACCGGTGCCGCCTGCCAGGCCGCCTCGAGGTCGGCCGGTGGTTCGACATAGGCAAGTGCGGTTCGATAGGTCTTCAGCTCGCCGTCCAGCTCCGGAAACAGTTTTAGCACCCAGGCGCCGGCGGCGACAACGATGCGGTCGGCCTGCATGGTCTCACCGCTTTCGAGCACGATGTGGCCGGCTTCGGCGTCGACTTCGACGACCTTGCTATTTTCGTAGACATTGGCGCCGTTGGCGCGCAGCCACTTTGCCAGGCCGGACGCGATCTTGCGGCAATGCAGGGCGCCGCCTTCGGTTGAGAAATAGGCGTAGCGAAACGACCCGGCTTCCAGAAACGGCCAGCGCTTCACGGCTGCATCCGGCTCCAGCAATTCGAACGGAAAATTGCCTTCTTCCAGACCCTCGCGATATTCCTCGGCCTCGTCGCCCGGCTCGCGCGAAATGCAGACAAATCCTCTGGGATCGAGGTGGCTTTCGCCGAGATCGGCCCACACCTCGTCCCAGGCCTGGTAGGCTTCGGTGATCAGCCGGCCGTAGCCGGTCCCTGCGCGGTAAGCGCGGCGGATGATGCGATGATGGTCGCCCGACGCGGCCATCGGGTTTGGGATCGGCCCTTGCTCGACGATCGAAACGCTGTGGCCGGCCTTGACCAGCGACCACGCCGTCGAGAGACCGGCAATACCCGCGCCGACAACGATCACATTCATCAAATCAGACTTTCCGCAGCCGGTCGGCTGGCTCAACATATTGGATTGCGGGCGCCAACATACGGTCTGGAACCAGGCTGGCAAGCCGCGCTATTGGTCTGGCATGAGCAAATTGACGCTTCCCGCTCTGGCCTTTGATCCAGCCACTCGACATCTGCGGCTCGACCCGCACGAGCCGGCTTTTTTCCAAAACCCTTATGATGCCTATTCTTTCCTGCACGGCGTATCGAATGCATTCTTCTGGGAAGAATTCGGCTTCTGGTGCTTTGGCGGTTTCGACGACGTCAACCGGCTGCTGCGCGATCGCCGCTTCGGCCGCCAGAACCCGGCCGGCATTCCAGACAGCCGCGGCATTGGACAGGATCGCAGCCATCTCAGGGCCTTCGACGGCGTCGAAGCCAATTCGATGCTGGAACTGGAGCCGCCGGTGCACACGCGGCTGAGAACACTGGTCAACCGGGCCTTCGTCTCGCGCCAGGTCGAACGGCTGCGGCCGCGTGTCGAGGCTTTGGCCAACGACCTGATCGACCGTTTCGAACCAGGCAAGACGGTCGACCTGTTGCCTGCTTTCGCGGCGCCCTTGCCGATCACCATCATTGCCGAAATGCTCGGCGTCCCGGTCGAAATGGGGCCGCAACTGCTCGACTGGTCGCACCAGATGGTCGCCATGTACATGCATGGCCGCACACGCGCGATCGAGGAGACGGCCAACCGCGCCGCCCGCGAATTTGCGGATTTCCTCCGTGGCTACGTCACCGAGCGACGCCGAGATCCCGGCGACGACCTGTTGTCGCTGCTGATCTCGGCGCAGGAGGACGGTGAGAGGCTGTCGGAGGACGAGATGGTGTCCTCGGCGATCCTGCTGCTCAATGCCGGCCATGAAGCGACCGTGCATCAGACCGGCAATGCCGTCCGCTCGATCCTTTTGCAAGGTGGCGATGTCAGCCGCTTCTTCGGTTCGCCCGAAACGACCGCGGCAACGGTCGAGGAATGCCTGCGCTTCGACGCGCCGCTGCACATGTTCGCGCGCTATGCCTATCAGGAGATCGAGGTCGCGCCCGGCATCGTCGTGCAGCCGGGCCAGACGATCGGGCTGCTGCTGGGCATGGCCAATCATGACCCACGCGCCTTCGCCGATCCTCTCGCCTTCCGGCCCGACCGTGCCGACCAGAAGAACGTCTCCTTCGGCGCCGGTATCCATTTCTGCATCGGCGCGCCGCTCGCCCGGCTCGAATTGCAGGTGTCGCTGAAAACCTTGTTCGAACGGCATCCGAAGCTGCATCTTGCCGAAGAGGCGCGCTTTCGGGACACTTACCACTTCCATGGGCTGGAAACGCTCGCCGTCGGCCTCTGACGGCCACAAGCCGGGGCTACCTCAGACTGTCCCGGGGAAATAGGATGGCGCCGGCTTGCCTGACCTGACTGAATTGAAATTCGCCTTCCTGGAAGAGCCGCCATTCTGCTTTGCAGGTGCATCGGGCGAGGTCTCAGGCTGTGACGTCGAGCTTGCGCGCAGGCTCGGTGACATGCTCGGATTGGCGAGCTTTAAGCCGATCGAAGCCGAATTCGCTGAACTGCTGCCGGGATTGGTCGAGGGTCGTTGGACCATGACGACCGGCCTGTTCGTCTCCGAAGAGCGCAGGCAGCTTGTCGACTTCACACGGCCGATCTGGGCGCTGCAGGACGGGTTGCTGGTCGCGAAACACAATCCGCGTGGCTTTCGCGGCTACCAATCCATTGCCGAGGACCGGACAGCGTTGATTGGTGTCATAACCGATCAGGTTCAGCATCTTACGGCGTTGCACAACGGAATCGCGCCCGAGCAGGTCAGGACGTTTGCAACGCAGGCGGATGCGGCGGACGCAGTGGCCAGCGGCGCGGTGCACGCCTACGCCAGCGTTGCGATGGCGCACCGAGGCTATCTGACCCGGCGGCCCGATATGCCGCTTGGGCTTGTCGAGGTTCCCCCGATTGAAAAGCAGCCGTCGGCCGGTGCCTTCGTGATCGCCAAAGGCAATTCAGCCCTGCTCCGGCGCATCGATGATTGCCTCGATGAATTGGTGGGCAGCGACTGGCACCGACGGATGATGGCGCGATACGGATTCTCGGACAGCGATATCGACCGCATCGTCTGATCCGTGCATCTTTTGTTGTTCGACCATGATCTTTACCCGAAAACCGGCCTCCACTTTTCGGGATCACGGTCTACAGCCTGATCACATACTCCTTGCGAGTCGTTTCAAGCACTTCCCAGCTGCCTTTGAAGCCGGGCCTCAGCACGAAGCTGTCGCCGGCCCGAACGGTGAGCGCTTGCCCACCGTCCTCCGCGATCACCGAAACGCCGGACAGGATATGGCAGAACTCCCACTCGTCATAGACGATACGCCATTTGCCCGGGGTCGATTCCCAGATGCCGGCGTAAAGGCCGCCGTCGCGCTCCTCGACATTCCAGGTGCGGAATTTGGGATCGCCCGAGATCAGCCGATCCGGCGCCGGCGCGCCCTGTTCGGCGTCGACAGTGTCGAGGCCGATGGCAAGAAATTTTGACTCGCTCATGATCGGTCAGACCTTGGCTAGCGCCTGTTCGAGGTCGGCGACGATGTCGTTGACGTCCTCGATGCCGATGGAAAGCCGCACCGTGTCCGGTCCTGCGCCGGCCTTGACCTTCTGCTCGTCGGAAAGCTGGCGGTGCGTGGTCGAGGCCGGGTGGATGACCAGCGACTTGGTGTCGCCGACATTGGCCAGGTGCGAGAACAACTCGAGCGCCTCGACGAATTTGACGCCGGCGTCATAGCCGCCCTTCAGCGCGAAGGTGAACACGGCACCGGCGCCCTGCGGCGAGTATTTCTTCTGTAGCGCATTGTTCCTGTCGGTCGGCAGGCCTGGATAGTTCACCGAAGCGACCTTGGGGTGGTTGGATAGCCAGGCGGCGACCGTCACGGCGTTGTCGCAGTGGCGCTGCATGCGCAGCGGCAAGGTCTCCAGGCCGGTCAAGATGAGGAAGGCGTTGAAGGGCGAGATCGCCGGGCCGAGATCGCGCAGGCCGAGCACGCGCGCGGCAATGGCGAAAGCGAAATTGCCGAAGGTTTCGTGCAGGACGAGGCCGCCATATTCGGGGCGCGGTTCCGACAGCATCGGGTATTTGCCCGACTTCGACCAGTCGAAGGTGCCGCCATCGATGATGGCGCCACCGATCGAATTGCCGTGGCCGCCGATGAACTTGGTCAGCGAATGGACGACGATGTCGGCGCCATGCTCGATCGGCCGGATCAGGTAGGGCGAAGCCAGCGTGTTGTCGACGATCAGCGGCAGGCCATGCTTGCGCGCGATGTCGCCGATCTTCTCGATATCAACGAAAGTGCCGCCCGGATTGGCCAGGCTTTCGATGAAGATCGCCTTGGTCCTGTCGTCGATCTGGCTCTCGAAGGTCGAGATGTCGTTGGTGTCGGCCCAGCGCACCTCCCAGCCATAATTCTTGAAGGCATGGCCGAACTGGTTGATCGAACCGCCATAAAGCTTGTTGGCGGCAACGAAATTGTCGCCCGGCTGCATCAGATTGTGGAACACGATCACCTGCGCGGCGTGGCCGGAAGCGACCGCGAGTGCCGCCGTGCCACCTTCGAGGGCCGCCATGCGCTCTTCCAGCACCGCCTGCGTCGGATTCATGATGCGGGTGTAGATGTTGCCGAAGGCCTTGAGCCCGAACAGCGACGCGGCATGGTCGGCATCGTCGAAGACGAAGGAGGTCGTCTGGTAGATCGGCGTGGCACGCGCGCCGGTCGCCGGATCGGGCTTGGCACCGGCATGGACGGCGAGCGTGTTGAAACCTGGCGTGCGGGTCACTGAAAACCTCCCTTTTGAAACTCTTGAAATCGCCGGGCATTCTTGGCGAAGCATGAGCGCGAATGCAAAGAAGAAAATGCCCTTCGGCGAACGATCTGCGGCCGAGGCCCGAGAAAATGCACTGGTCTAAGGAATAATTTTGCGCCCAAGGCGCATTGCGCATCAGGCCTTGCTTTTGGTGCACGTCGTTATCCCAAAACCGCCGCGCACTTTTGAGCGACGCGTCCTACTTCTGGCGCACGCCAAAACTCTGGAATCCCGACCGCATCAGCGGCTTCTTCGACGACAGCACACCGGAATTGACGCCGGTCCAGCCGATCTCGCCGGACAGCTTGCCGTATTCGATTTTGGGGCAGCGGTTCATCACCACCTTGATGCCCGCCGCCTCGGCGCGTGCGGCGGCCTCGTCATGGCGAACGCCAAGCTGCATCCAGATGACTTTCGGCAAGGGATCGAGCCGCAACGCCTCGTCGACGATGCCGGGCACCGCCGCCGGCGCGCGAAAGACATCGACCATGTCGATTGGCTCGAGAATATCGGCGAGCCTCGCATAGGTCATCCGGCCGAGGATCTCCTTGCCGGCCTGGCCAGGATTGATCGGAAACACCGAAAATCCCTTGGCCAGCAGATATTTCAGCACGAAATAGCTTGGCCGCACATCATTGGCGGACGCGCCGACCATGGCGATGGTCTTCACCGAATTGAGGATGCCGGCGATGTAGGTGTTGTCGTAGCTATCGTGATTCATGCGGCTTCCTGCGGTAGTGGTATCGGTAAAGTTCACGGCTGAACCCAAGCGAGGCGTAGAGAGCGCGAGCCGGCGTGTTGTCGACCACCACCTGCAAGCATGCGGCGTGAGCCCCTGCCCGCCGCGCCCAGCCGATGAGGCCGCCGACAGTCTTGCGGCCCAGACCTTGCTGCCTGAAACGGCCATCGGTTTCAACCGATTCCACCACAAGCAGGCCATTGCGGATGACGCCATAGGCCAAGGCGGCAATTTCGCTGTCGCGTTCACAGGATACGAACGCCCGGTCGCCGACGATCAGCCCGGTCATCTCGCGAAAGATGCGGCACTCGGCGTCGTCAAAGGTCCCCATGCGGAACCGCGCCGCGAGCCAGTCCTCGCCCGGCGCCTGCGAAACGGTGACCTGCTCATCGCGGACTTCAGCCAGGTCGCCGATCCCGGCATGGAGATGGATCGTGCCGCCTTCCGGCTGGTAGCCGCGATGGTCGAGTGCGGCTTCGAGCTCGCCGGCGATGTCGGGAACCCGAAACAAGGGCGTCTGGCCGTGGCCGATGTAGAAGGACTCGGCGGCGCCGATGACAGCATCCGGCGCGCCACGCTGGCCGCGCAAGGGATTGGCCGAATTGGTGCGCCGGATCCGTCCGCCGGAGCGCCGCAGGAGCCAGCCATCAAAGACCGCCCCGGTCGCCGCCGGCCAGCCTTCGCGGCATGCCTGCTCGACGCGCCAGTTGAGATCATCGTCGCCGGCGCTCACGCGTCATCCTCCCGCAGCGCTTCCTCCATGAACGCCTGCGGATCGGTACAGAAGTCGCGCATCATGCGAAAATGATCGGTATCGCTGAAATCGGTCGGGTCGAGCCCGAAGCGGCTGATGCGGAACAGCCGCGCGCCAGGACAAGCCATCAGCAGCGGCGAATGCGTCGCCATGATCACTTGCGCGGTGCCCGACTGGTCCATGCGCCGCAGCATCTTGAGCAGCTCGATCTGTCGCGTCGGCGACAGTGCGCTCTCGGGTTCGTCAAGGATGTAGATGCCCTGCCTGCGGCAGCGCTCCTCGAAAAATCGGATAAAGCCCTCGCCATGCGACCAGGACAGGAAGTCCGGCGGCGCCCCGCCAGACTCCAGCGCTGCCTGATCGAGATAGCGGGCCACGGAGTAGAAGGATTCGGCGCGAAAGAACCAGCCGGCGGTGACTTTCGGCAGCCAGTGACCACGGAATGCGTTGGCCAACGCAGCACCACTCTTGTCGATAGCGCTGGAATGGTCGACTGGCATATATCCCTTGCCGCCGCCGGCTTCGTCATAGCCGGCCAGTGCGCCGATCGCCTCGAGCAGCGTTGATTTGCCGGTGCCGTTCTCGCCGACAATGATGGTGATCGGCGTGGTGAATTCGAGTTCGAACTCATGGCCGCGAAACAGCGGCAGATTCCAGGGATATTTCTCCCAGTCCGCCACGCGCTCGGCGTCGAGCAGGATGCGCTTCAGATAGGGAGCCTTTAGCCGCGTCAGCTGCTTGCGATGGGCCATCAGCCGGGTAGCGAAATCGTGCCGTCTTCCGCGATCGGAAAGGCCGGATTGTGCGCCACTTCCCAGACATGCCCGTCGGCGTCGGCGAAATAGCCGTACCAGCCGCCCCAAAAGGCCCGGCCGGCCGGCTTGACGATGCGGCCGCCGGCTTTTTCCGCCCTGGCGAGCACGTCGTCGACTTCGGCGTCGGAACGAGTGTTGTAGGCGAGGTAGACCGCCGATGGCGCCGCGGCGAAGGCGATGCCGGAATCCTCTTCTGCGCTGGCGCGCGGGAACAGGCCGAGGATGACACCGCCCATCTGGAAGAAGGCGACCCCATCGGTGATGCCGGCATGCCGCTTCAAGCCCATCTCTTCGTAGAAGCGCACGGCGCGGTCGAGATCATCGGTAGCAATGGTGATGATGGAGATGCGCGGCTCCATGACGTTCTCCTTACTCGTCCTTCCATTCCGGCTTGCGCTTGCCGATGAAGGCGCCGATGCCCTCCTCCGCGTCGCGCGCAAGCATGTTCTCGACCATGATCCGGCCGGTATAGGCATAGGCGTCCGCGAGGCCCATTTCAGCCTGGGCGTAAAAGGCTTCCTTGCCGGTCTTGACCACCAAAGATGATTTGGAAGCAATGGTTTGCGCGTATTTGGTGACGATCTGATTCAGGTATTCGCGCGGCACGACGCGGTTGACCAGGCCGAACTCCTTGGCGGTCGCCGCATCAATCGTCTCTCCGGTCAGCAGCATCTCCATGGCATGCTTGCGCGAAACGTTGCGCGACAGCGCCACCATCGGCGTCGAGCAGAACAGCCCGATATTGACGCCCGGCGTGCAGAAGGTCGCCTCATGTGAGGCGATCGCCAGATCGCAACTGGCGACCAGTTGCAGCCCGGCGGCGGTGGCCAGGCCGTCAACCTCGGCGATGACAGGCAAGGGATGGCGCACGATGGCCTGCATCAGCGTCGCACAAGCGGCAAACGTCTCTGCGAAGAAGGCCTTGCCATGATCGGCGTCAGTGCGGTGCGCCGTCATTTCCTTGAGATCATGGCCGGCGCAGAACACCTTGCCGGCCGCCGACAAAACGATGACGCGAACGGCCTTGTCGGCCTTGGCGCGCTCGAGTTCGGCCGTCAGCGCCGCCATCACCGCCAGCGACAGCGCGTTGGCGGGCGGATTGGCGAGCGTCAGGCGCAGCACCCCCTTGTCCAGTTGTGCAACAACCGGACCTTCAACGGCGGCAGTCTTGATGGCAAGGATTTCGGCCATGGATAAGGTCTCCGCGATTCCGCCTGGGGCTGCCAGAGTATCTAATACCGGATCAGGTTTCGTCCAACACCGATCGCTTGCGCCAGGGGACGAAGGTTGTCAGAAATGCCGCGCCGCGCCCATACAGGTCGGCCAAAACGAGGGACCGACATGCCCGCCCAAACCAATTTGAAGCCGGTGCTGACCGCGCAACAAGTCAATGCGCTGATGGAGACCGTCTATCCGCAGCTCAACGAGCAGTTCAAATATTTCGAGGCGATCGACGTGTTCCCCGGCGGCTGCACCGTGCGGCTCAACGCCGGCGAGCGGCACTTGCGTCCGGGCGGCACGGTGTCCGGCCCTTCGCTGTTCACGCTGGCCGACATTGGCGGCTACGTCTGCGTGCTCAGCCATGCCGGACCGGATGCGCTTTCCGTTACCGTCAACCTCGACATCAATTTCGTGCGCAAGGCCGAGGCCGGACCGATCGACGGCCACTGCCGCATCCTGAAGCTGGGGAAGAGCCTGATGGTGTTCGACATCGACATCGTTGCCGGCCCGGACGGGCAAACGGTGGCGCACGCCACCGGCACCTATTCGATCCCGCCGAAGCGGAATGGCGATGTGGTAAAATAATACCTTCCACTTAACTTATTGTTTTCGCCGCATTTTGTCAGATATTCTCCTTTTCGCGCGCCTTGACGCGATCACCACCCTCGCCTATAAGCCCTCACGAAGCAGCGGCCCGCAAAGGCCGCCGTTTTGTTATTGGCGGCGGACAGCGTCCTTCCGACAATCCAAGCAACAAGAAACGCCTTCTTTTATGAAGGTCAGAACCGAGAGCAGAAAACATGACAACCTTTTCGCAGAAGCCTGCGGATGTGGTGAAGAAGTGGATCCTGATCGACGCCGAAGGTCTCGTCGTCGGTCGTCTGGCCACTGTCATCGCCAATCATCTTCGCGGCAAGCACAAGCCGACCTTCACCCCGCATGTCGACGACGGCGACAACGTCATTGTCATCAATGCCGACAAGGTGGTGTTCACCGGCAAGAAGTTCACCGACAAGGTCTATTACTGGCACACCGGCCACCCAGGCGGCATCAAGGAGCGCACCGCGCGCCAGCTGCTCGAGGGTCGTTTCCCCGAGCGTGTCGTCGAGAAGGCCGTTGAGCGCATGGTCCCACGTGGCCCGCTCGGCCGTCGCCAGATGAAGAACCTGCGCGTCTATGCAGGTGCCGAGCATCCGCATGTCGCACAGCAGCCCGTCGTGCTCGACGTGGCCAAGCTGAACGCCAAGAACAAGAAGGTCGCATAAGATGGCTGAGCTTTCCTCGCTCGCAGAACTGGGCGCCGCCACCGGCAACACCAATACCCAGCCGGCAGCCCCCGTCCACGTCCAGAAGCTCGACAAGTCGGGCCGCGCCTATGCCACCGGCAAGCGCAAGAACGCCATTGCGCGCGTCTGGGTGAAGCCGGGTTCCGGCAAGATCATCGTCAACGACAAGGAATTCGCGACCTATTTCGCGCGTCCGGTCCTGCAGATGATCCTCAACCAGCCGATCATCGCCTCCAACCGCGCCGGCCAGTACGACATCGTCGCGACCGTTGTCGGCGGCGGTCTCTCCGGCCAGGCTGGCGCCGTGCGTCACGGCATCTCCAAGGCGCTGACCTATTACGAGCCGACGCTGCGTGCCGTGCTCAAGAAGGGCGGCTTCCTGACCCGCGACAGCCGCGTCGTCGAGCGCAAGAAGTACGGCAAGGCGAAAGCCCGTCGTTCGTTCCAGTTCTCGAAGCGCTAAGCACTTCGCAGCTTCAGACAATCGAAAAGGCCGCCTCCCGGGCGGCCTTTTTGTTTGCGGCTCGGCAGTCACCCCACCCGCGCCTGCGGCGCGACCTCCCCATTAAGGGGAGGTAGAAGAGCGCGACGCCCTACCTCCCCTCGATGGGGAGGTCGGCGCGTAGCGCCGGGTGGGGTGAAGGCGCCGGCATAAACAGGTCAGGCCTTGCCGCCCTTGATATAGTCGATGAACGCCCGCAGCGGGGCCGGCCAGCCGCCGGCCGGGATAATAGAGGAACGGTCCGGGAAAACTCGGCCACCACGGTTCGAGAATGGGCTCAAGCGCGCCGCTTTCGAAGTAGGGGCGAAGCCAGCCCTCGAAGAGGCCGATGATGCCGGTGCCGGCGATGGCCGCATCGACGGCAAGATCGGTCGCGCCGCCGATCCGCACGATCAGCGGCCCTGTCGGATCGACCCGCACCACCTCACCGTCGCGCTCGAACTCCCAAGGCAGCATCGCACCGCTGGCAAAGCGCCCGCGCACGCAAGAGTGGCCAAGCAGGTCGCTCGGGTGTTGCGGCCGCCCATGACGAGCAAGATAGGCAGGGCTGGCAGCGGTGGCGAAGCGCTGCACGCGCGGTCCGATCGGCACCGCGATCATGTCCTGCTCCAGCCGCTCGTCATAGCGGATGCCGGCGTCACACCCGGCCGCCAGCACATCGACAAAGTTCTCATCGGCGATCACTTCCAGACGGATGCCGGGATAGGCAGCGAGGAAACCCGGCACGATATCGGGCAAGATCAACCGCGCGGCGCTGACCGGCACATTGAGACGCAGCGAGCCCGCCGGCCTGTCGCGAAAGCCGTTCACCACGTCCAGCGCCGCCTCCACCTCCGACAGCGCCGGGCCGAGCCGCTCCAGAAGGCTAAGGCCCGCCTCGGTGGGTACAACGCTGCGCGTCGTGCGATTGAACAGCCTGACGCCAAGCTGCGCTTCCAGGCGACGCACCGCCTCACTCAAGCCGGAGGCGCTGCCGCCGCTCGCACGCGCGCCATCGCGAAAACCGCCGGCGCGCGCCACCGCCACGAAGGCGTTCAGGTCACTGAGGTCCATCATTGTTCGCCATTCCGCACGGCCTGTGTGGATTGTACCGGATTATCACGAGGTTGGGCAGCGCCTATCTCTGCCTCCTCAAAGGAGATCAATCATGTCCAATATCCAACAATCCGGCACCTTCGCCCCCGCCACCTTCAAGCTTGGCAGTCATACCGTGAAGCGGCTCGGCTACGGCGCCATGCAGCTCGCCGGGCCCGGCGTGTTCGGGCCGCCCAAGGACCATGACGCGGCATTGGCCGTGCTGCGCGAGGCGATTGCGCAGGGGATCGACCATATCGATACCAGCGACTTCTACGGCCCGCACGTCACCAACCGGCTGATCCGCGAAGCACTGGCACCCTACCCCGACGATCTCGTCATCGTCACCAAGATCGGCGCGCGGCGCGGGCCCGATGGCTCCTGGCTGCCGGCTTTCTCTCCCGAGGCGCTGACCCAGGCGGTGCACGACAATCTAAGCAATCTTGGGCTCGATGTGCTCGACGTCGTCAACCTGCGCATCATGTTCGATACCCATGGCCCCGCCGAGGGATCGATCGAAGCGCC
>NZ_RZTB01000102.1:0-14229 GCF_003997735.1 Mesorhizobium sp. M7A.F.Ca.MR.148.00.0.0
TATTCGAAGATCGTCAGCGAGATCAAGGCGGCGCAGTAGGGACTGTTCCAACAGTTGGAAGCAAGCTTGCGTTCCGTGTCGCCCCCCTCAGGCCTGCCGGCCATCTGCCCCTTAGCGGGGGAGATTCGCTGGGTTATGGCCTGTCGCCAATCTCCAGCGCAGCACCCCCTCATCCGGCCGCTGCGCGGCCACCTTCTCCCCGCTGGGGAGAAGAGGAAAGCGCCGGCGCCAGCGATCTCCTCTCCCCTCGGGGAGAGGTCGGATTGCCCCGAATTGCCCTTCGCAATTCGGCTGGCAATCCGGGTGAGGGGGTGCTTGCCCAACGGCCGTTCAATCCGACAAAGGGTCTTCGAGCGTCACGCCGGCGTCGCGCAGGCGCTGCAGCATGGCATCGAGCGAACCGTTGAGATCGATGCCGCGGCAGGCATCGAGCCGCACTGTGGTTTTGAAGCCCTGGCTAACGGCGTCCAGCGCCGAAAAGCCGACGCAGAAATCGGTCGCCAGCCCGACCAGGGTCAGCGTGTCGATGCCGCGCTCCCGGAGGTAGCCGGCAAGGCCGGTCTGCGTCGTGCGGTCGTTCTCGAAGAAGGCCGAATAGCTGTCGATATCAGACCGAAATCCCTTGCGAATGACGAGCTCGGCCTTGGTCCAGGCGAGGCCGGAATGGAAATCCGAGCCCAGGCTGCCCTGGATGCAGTGGTCCGGCCACAGCGTCTGCTGACCATAGGGCATTTCGATCATCGTGAAAGGCTGCGCGCCCGGATGGCTGGAGGCAAAGCTGGAATGACCGGCGGGATGCCAGTCCTGCGTCAGCACGACATGGTCGGTTCGCCGGATCAGGTCGTTGACCAGCGGCACGATCTCATCGCCGCCGGCAACCGCCAGCGCGCCGCCGGGACAAAAGTCGTTCTGCAGGTCGATGACAACAAGCGCCTCGTCGGCCATGGGCTTTCCTCTTCCGTATGCAGGCTCCAGTGGAAAATGCCGCTGACGCGACCGGACGCAGAAACTTGACCAGATGGCCGGCGGCGTCAACCTCTCGCGACATAACAAATGCGTGCCGGCCGGGCCGCCGCAAACTCGGGCTTTGACAAATCCTGCGGGCTTGATATCATTTGCATACGAATGAGTTTCTCGGCTCGAACGCCGGAAATACCGGATTCGGAAAGTTCCTTTCTGGAAGGCAAAGCGTGATCCGTTACGCGAAACCCACCTCGGTCGACGAAGCGCTCGCTTTGCTTGGCGAGGGCGCCTGGCGCATCCTTGCCGGCGGCACCGATTTCTATCCCGCACAGGGCAGCAAACCCTTCCGCGACAATGTTCTCGACGTTAACGGCCTGGCTTCGCTGCGCGGCATTGCCGAGACGCACGACCATTTCGTCATCGGCGCGCGCACGACCTGGACCGACATCGTCCGCCATCCCTTGCCGCCGGCCTTCGATGCGCTGAAACAGGCGGCGCGTGAGGTTGGCTCGGTGCAGATCCAGAACGTCGCCTCGGTCGCCGGCAATCTCTGCAACGCATCGCCTGCCGCAGACGGCGTGCCGGCCCTGCTCGTCCTCGACGCGGAGGTCGAGCTGCGCTCGGTGGCCGCGACGCGGCATCTGCCGTTGCAGGACTTCATTCTCGGCAACCGCCGAACCGCTCTGCTGCCCGGTGAGATGGTCACGGCCATCCGCGTGCCGAAGCCCAGCGGCACGTCGGCCTTCGTCAAGCTCGGCGCGCGCCGTTATCTCGTCATTTCCATCGCCATGGTGGCGGCGCGTCTGGTCGTCCAGGATGGCCTTGTCCGGCAAGCGGCGGTCGCCGCCGGCTCCTGTTCGGTGGTGGCCAAGCGGCTGGCCGGCGTCGAAGCCGCGCTGCACGGTCTGCCGGTGGACGGCGGACTCGCCGACGCGGTCCTGGCCGCGCCGATGGCAGAACTGTCGCCGATCGCCGATGTGCGCGGCAGCGCCGAATACCGGCTCGATGCGGTGCGCGAGATTGTTGCCCGCACGGTGCTCGCGGCTATGGGGCGTACGACTGGCGAAGAGGTGGCGGCATGAGCCAAAATTGGCCTGACGCGCGTGAAGCCCTGCCCGATCCGGGCAGTGCCCAGCCAGGCTTCGGCGCTGCGCGCGCCGATATCGCCTTCGAGGTCAACGGCGCCTCCGTCTCGGTCAATGTGCCGCCGCTGCGCCGCCTGTCCCTGGTGTTGCGCGATGAATTGCTGTTGACCGGCACCAAGGTCGGCTGCGACGCCGGCGACTGCGGCGCCTGTACGGTGCTGGTCGACGGCGATCCGGTCTGCGCCTGCCTGATGTCGGCGGCTTCCGCCGCCGGCGCATCGGTGACGACCGTGGAAGGGCTTGCCAATGGCCGATTGTCGGCGTTGCAGGCCTCTTTCCTCGCCCATGGCGCTGCGCAGTGCGGCATCTGCACGCCGGCGCTGCTGGTCGCGGCAACCGCGCTACTGGACAAGCAGCCCAACCCGACCGAGGTCGAGGTGCAGGACGCGCTCGGCGGAGTTCTGTGCCGCTGCACCGGCTACCGGAAGATCATTGCCGCGGTGATGGATGCCTCGCTGCAGGCAGCAAGCCTGGATTTCCGCTTGCCTCCATCCGGCCATGCGATCGGCTCCTCGCCTATCCGGCTCGACGGCATGCCGAAGGTCACCGGGGCTGAGAAATTCGGCGGCGATTCCTTCCCCGCCGATGCGCTGGCCGTGCTGGTGGTCCGCTCGCCGCATTATCATGCCAGCTTCGCCTTCGGCGACCTCGACGGCTGGGCGAAGGCACATCCCGGCGTTGCCGGTGTCTTCACCGCCGCCGACATTCCGGGAAAAAACTGTTTCGGCGTCATCGGCCCGTTCGCCGACCAGCCGGCGCTGGCGGAAGGGTTTGCCCGCCTTCGCGGTGAGGCTGTGGCGCTGGTCGCCGGCGAGCGCGAGGCGATGCTCGATCTCGACCTCTCGGATTTTCCGATCCGCTGGACCGAATTGCCGCATGTTCTCCAATCCTGCGAAGCGCGCGCCGGCGGTGCCAAGCTCATTCATGAAAACAGGGCGGCAAACTTGCTGACCTCCGGCTTCGTCGAACGCGGCGATCCGGAAGCAGCGCTTGCCGGCGCGGCTTTCACCGTCTCTGGCGCCATCGACACCTCCTATGTCGAGCACGCCTATATCGAACCGGAAGCCGGCTATGCCTATCTGGACGGCGACACGCTGGTCGTCGTCGCCTGCACCCAGGCGCCCTATATGGACCGCGACGAGACGGCGAAGGTGCTCGGCCTAGCCGTCGACAAGGTGCGCATCGTGCCGACCGCGACCGGCGGCGGTTTCGGCTCCAAACTCGACGTTTCGCTGCAGCCGCTGATCGGCCTTGTGGCGATAAAGACCGGGCGGCCGGCGGCACTTGCCTACACCCGCAACGAATCGATGGTGTCGACCACCAAGCGCCATCCGGCCGAGATGAAGGCGACCATCGGCGCCGATGCCGACGGCCTTGTCACCGGCATGATCTTCGAAGGTGACTTCAACACCGGCGCCTATGCAAGCTGGGGCCCTACCGTGGCCAACCGCGTGCCGGTGCACGCCTCCGGACCCTACGCGACGCCGAATTACCGCGCCGAAGGCCGCGCCATCCACACGCATGGGCCGATCTCGGGAGCCTTCCGCGGCTTCGGCGTGCCGCAAGCGACGATCATGCAGGAGACGCTGTATGACGAACTGGCCGGCAGGCTCGGCATGGACCGGCTCGATTTTCGCTTGAAGAACTGCCTTCGTAACGGATCCGAAACGGTTACCGGGCAGCTTCTGGAGTCCGGCGTCGGCATTGCCGAATGCCTCGAATCGCTGCAGCCGCATTGGGTGCGGGCAACAGCCGATGCGGATGCGTTCAACCGTGCCAGCAGGGATAGAAAGCGCGGCGTTGGCGTCGCGTCCTGCTGGTATGGCTGCGGCAACACCTCGCTGCCCAACCCGTCGACCATCCGGGTCGGCATCGCGGCTGACGGCACGGTCATCCTGCACCAGGGCGCTGTCGATATCGGCCAGGGATCCAACACGGTCATCGCCCAGATATGCGCCGACGCGCTCGGCCTGCCGCTTGAGAAATTCCAGTTGAAGAGCGCCGATACAGCCATCACCCCCGACGCCGGCAAGACCTCGGCCTCGCGCCAGACCTTCGTCACCGGCAAGGCGGCCGAAAAGGCTGGCCGCGCCTTGCGCGAAAAGATCCTGCGCTTCGCCAATGTTTCGGAAAAAGCCGCTCTGCAACTGGACGGTTCGGCGATCGTCATCCGCGAGGGAGAAGCCACCCGCCGCATCGATCTCACCACATTGGACGTGGATGCCGAAGGCTTCGTCTTTCGCGCCGAGGAGACCTACGACCCGCCGACGCTGCCCCTCGACGCCAAGGGCCAGGGCAAACCCTACGCCGTCTACGGCTATGGCGCGCAGATCGCCGAATTGGAGGTCGACCTCAAGCTCGGCACGGTGAAGCTGCTGAAAATCACCGCCGCGCATGATGTCGGCAAGGCGATCAACCCGCTGCTGGCCGAGGGCCAGATCGAAGGCGGCATTGCGCAAGGCATCGGCATGGCGCTGATGGAAGAGTATATCCCCGGCCGCACCGAGAATCTGCACGACTATCTCATCCCGACCATTGGCGACGTGCCGCCGATCGAGACCATCCTGATAGAAGTTCCGGATCCGGAAGGACCCTTTGGCGCCAAGGGTTTGGGCGAGCATGTGCTGATCCCGACGGCACCGGCAATCCTCAATGCCATCCGCCACGCCACCGGTGTGCTGGTCACCAAAGTTCCGGCGACGCCGACGCGTATCCGCGCTGGCATCCGCGAAAAAGATGGCATCCGCGAAAAGGAGGCACGCCGATGAGCGAGCTTGCCGAACGCTTCGAGACCCATGATCCCGGCGAGAAGCTGGTGGCGGAGAAGATCCGATGCGATGCCTGTCCGGTGATGTGCTACATCGCGGATGGGCGCACCGGCGCCTGCGACCGCTACGGAAATGTCGGCGGCAGGATCGTGCGGATGGATCCGCTGACCATCCTCGACCATGCATCAGAGACCGGCGCGGCGATCGTGCCGTTCGTCGCCGAGGGCGAGGCATGGGATGGCGAACTGGTCAACACCGGCCGCCGCTTCGTCACCGCAATCGGCGCCGGCACCACTTATCCCGACTACAAGCCGGCCCCCTTCATCGTCAGCCAGGAGGTCGAAGGCGTCGATCTCGTCACCGTCGTCACCGAGGGCATCTTCTCCTATTGCGGCGTCAAGGTGAAGATCGATACCGACCGTCACCTCGGTCCCGAGACGGCAATAGTCCGCGCAGCCGGCGAAGCGATCGGCCATGTCACGACGGGCGAGTATGGCTCGCAGATGCTGTCGCTGGGCGGTGTGCACCATCTGACCGGCGGCTCCAAGGCCGAGGGACGCGCCACCTGTGACGCGCTGCTCAATCTGTGCAACCGCAAGCCGGTGGAACTGGCCATCGACGGCGGCGCCACCATCATAGTCGAAGCCGGCAAAGCACCTGTCATCGACGGCAAGCAGGAACACCGAATGCGCGTCGGCTGCGGCTCGGCCACTATCGGCATGTTCGCCACGCAATGGCGCGGCCTTGTCGACGAGGTGGTGGTGGTCGACGACCACATCACCGGCGTTGTTTCCGAGCATCAGGCCGGCAAGGTGCTGGGCTGGCAGGATACAGGTATAAAAATAATCGGCCGCCGTTCGACGCCGGGCCGCTATTTCAAGGTGTCCGAACCCGGGCTGGGCTGGGGCGGCACCAGCATTTCAGACCCGCTGTCGATCCTCGGAGAGTGGAACGCCAAGAAAGGCGCGCGGCCGGGGCTGTCGCTGCTGATGGTGTCGACCACCGGGGAACAGTTCGCCTATTACGAACTCGACGACGAACTGAAACCGGTGCAAAAACCTTTCCCCGAACGGCTGCAGAAGTCGGTCGGGCTGATCGAGGACAATTGCGAGCCAGCTTTGTGCACAGTGCTGTTCATCGGCGGCGCCGGCGGCTCGCTGCGGGCCGGCGTCACCGAAAACCCGGTCAATCTCACCCGCTCGGTTCAGGGCCTGACCACCTATGTCACGGTCGGCGGCGCGCCGGTCTATGTCTGGCCGGGCGGCGGCATCACGCTGATGGTCGATGTCACCAGAGTGCCTGAGGGTGCCTTCGGCTATGTGCCGACGCCGGCGCTGGTGGCGCCTATCGAATTCACGCTGCGCCGCGACGACTATGTCAGGCTCGGCGGGTACGAGGCCGAGATCCGCAGCGTCGAGGATATTGTCGCAACAGGCGGTGAGTACCTGAATCCGCGCCGCGGCACAGGCGCCGAAGCCACCAATCCATGGCCGCCACTCGCGCAGCTGCGCCGTGCCGGCTCGAACGGGGCCGGGTGATGCAAGGCCCGCAAGCCAACTGGCTGCAGGACGGCAAGCGGCTGCATCTCAACCACGGGCCGATCGACCTGATCGTCGAGGTTTTTGGTGAGACGGATGAATGCCGCCGAGCCTATGAACAGGCGGTAGCGCGGTTCCAGACGATCCTGATGGAGCTGGTCGAGGAGCTCCCCGAATTGCGACTACCGGCGTTTTTCCTGGCGCCTCGCAGCTTCGCCGGCCCGACGGCGCGCCGCATGGAAGCAGCCGTCATGCCCCTGGCGGAATGCTTCATAACACCGATGGCCGCCGTCGCGGGATCGGTAGCCGACGAAATGCTCGCCGCATTGCTTGCCGGCCGCAAGCTCGATCGCGCCTATGTCAACAATGGTGGCGACTGCGCAATCCATATCGGCAGGGGACAGTCGATGGGCTTGGCGGTCGCCGGCACCGGGAACGGCATGGCGGACCGGATCACGATCCGCGCGGAAGATGGCGTTCGTGGCGTTGCCACCAGCGGCTGGCGCGGCCGCTCCTTCTCGCTTGGCATTGCCGACGCCGTCACCGTGCTCGCGCGGACCGGCGCCGAGGCCGATGCGGCAGCGACCCTCATTGCCAACGCGGTGGACCTGCCCGGCAATCCCGCCATCAAGCGCATTCCCGCACATGAATTGTCGCCCGACAGCGATCTCGGCGCGCGCCTGGTGACACATGGTGTCGGCACGCTTGCCCTTGGCGAAGTGGCGCGGGCGCTGGACAATGGCCTTGCCGTCGCCGAAGATTTTCGCCGGCGCGGCCTGATTGCCGCATCGGCGCTGTTTCTTGGCGGTGAGATCCGCATCAGTGGCTCGGTCGCGCTTGCAGCGCCCAACAAAAGTTCGAGGGAGGAAGTTGCCCATGCCTGAGTTTTCGATCCGCAAAATCGCGGTGCTGACCGAAGAGATTTTTCACGAGGGCGGGCCGGTGGCCCAGGTGCCGCGCCGCCGCGCCGCCGCCATGGCCCTGGTGAAAAACCCGTTCGCCGGGCGCTATGTCGAAGACTTGCAGAGCGCCATGGACGATCTGAAGCCGCTCGGCCTGTTGCTCGCCGACCGGCTGATCGCGGCGCTCGGCGGCGACGTCAAGCAGATCGACGGCTACGGCAAGGGCGCCATTGTCGGCACGGCGGGCGAGTTGGAGCACGGTGCGCTGTGGCATGTGCCCGGCGGCTACGCCATGCGCGAACGGCTCGGCGACGCCAAGGCGATCGTGCCGTCGGCCAAAAAGGTCGGCGCGTTCGGTTCAAAGCTCGATGTACCGCTCGGCCACATCAACGCCGCCTATGTGCGCAGCCATTTCGACGCCATGGAAGTCGGCATCAGCGATGGTCCGCGCCCGGACGAAATCCTGTTCTGCCTCGCCATGACCTGTGGCCCGCGCATCCACAATCGCATGGGTGGTCTCGCGGCCGATGACATCAAAGCCTGGGATGGCTTGCGGTGAGCGGCGAGGACAATCTGCTCAAGCTGGTCGAGGTCGAGGCGCCGGACGACCAGGATTACCTGCTGCAGGAGCAGGTCGGCTTCATCCTGCGCAAGGCGCATCAGCGCCATGTGGCGATATTTGCCGCGCATATCGGCGATCTGACGCCGCCGCAATTCGCGGCGTTGGCCAAGCTGCGTGACGTCGGCGAGACCTCGCAGAACCAGCTCGGCACGCTGATCGCGATGGATGCGGCGACGGTGAAGGGCGTCATCGACCGGCTGAAGGCGCGCGGCCTGGTCGAGCTTTCCAGGCACGAGGTCGACAAGAGACGGCTGCTGGTCAATCTGACCGCGGCAGGCCGTGATGCCATCGAGCGCCTGATCCCGCTGGCGCGCGAGATCACCCAGGAGACGCTGGCACCGCTCTCCTCCAAGGAGATCGCCACCTTCATGAAGCTGCTGGTGAAGCTGGCTTAGACCGCCGGGCGCCAAAAAGGCACCCGGCAGGAAGCTTGGCTCAGAGGCCGTTGTCCTTCAGCACCTGGGCGGCGTTTTCCTTGGTGATCTTCTCGGTCGGCAGAGTGATGGTCTTTTCGACCTTCTCGCCGTTGAGGAACTTGATCGCCTGGCGCAGGCCTTCCGCACCGGGAGTGACATAGGTGAAGGTTGCCGTCAGCTCGCCCTTGTTGACCATCTGCACGCCTTCGTTGGGCAGGCCGTCGATACCAATGAACTTGATGTCCTTTTCGCGGCCGACATCCTTGGCGGCGAGATAGGCACCATAGGCCATCGGGTCGTTGTGGCCGTAAACGAGATCGATCTTCTCGTTGCTCTTCAGCGCGTTGGCCATCAGATTGTAGGCCTGATCCTGCTTCCAGTCGCCCGATTGCTGGTCGAGCAGATATTTGATGCCCGGCTCCTTGTCGGTGAATTCGTGGAAGCCGTCGTGGCGGTCATGCGCCGGCTGGGTGCCCATGCCGCCCCAGATCTCGACGACGTTGCCTGCAGCCTTGCCCTTGCCGCCAAGCAGTTCGACGGCATATTCGCCGGCCGCGCGGCCGATCAGCGCGTTGTCGCCACCGACGAACTGCGTGTAGTCCTTGGTCTCGACATTGCGGTCGAGCACGAAGACCGGGATCTTGGCATCGATCGCCTGCTGCACGACACCGGTCAGGCCGGCCGATTCCTTCGGTGACACCAACAGCGCATCGACTTCCTGGCGGATCAGGTTCTCGACATCGGCGACTTGCTTTTCGGTCTTGTCCTCGCCGTCGGCGATGATCAGTTCGACCTCGGGATGCTTGGCGGCTTCGGCCAGAATGTCCTTGTTGAACTGCGCGCGCCAGGGCTCGATGGTCGTCACCTGCGAGAAGCCGATCTTCCACTTCTTGTCCTGGGCGAAGGCATTGCCGGTGGTCAGAAGCGCGGTGGTGGTCAGCAGTGCCGCGGTCACGGCGGCAAGCTTCAACATGTCACGTCGTTTCATTTATTGTTTCCTCCGAGATTGAGAGACGGTGTCTCTTGCGACGGCCGCTTTGCCGCGGCCGTTTCCTTGTGCGCCGATTGCCCGCCGGGCAGGCGCAGATAGGCCAGGAGATCACCGGCATTGCGCTCCTGCACGAGCACGGTGCCGATGATGATCATCCCCTTCAGCACCAGCTGAAGGTTCGAATTGATGTTGTGGAGCTGCAGGATGTTGGAGAGCAGACCGAAGATCAGCACGCCGCAGAACGTGCCGACGAGGCTGCCGCGCCCGCCCATCAGGCTGGTGCCGCCGATGACCACGGCGGCGATGGCGTCGAGCTCCAGCCCGGCGCCGGCATCCGGCTTGCCTTGCCGGTACTGTGCGACATAGAGCACGGCGGCGATGCCGGCGAGCAGCCCCGAGACGGCATAGGTAGCGATCTTGACGCGGCCGGCGGCGATGCCGGAGAGGCGCGCCGCCTCCTCGTTGCCGCCGATGGCGTAGACATAGCGGCCGAACGGCGTGAAGCGCAGCACCGCGCCATAGATCAGGATGGCGCCGAGGAAGAACAGGCCCGGCATCGGGATGATGCCGAACACCAGCGAGCGCAGGATCTCGAAATCGGCGGTCGCGTTGGAGCCTGTATAGACTGGCAGCACCGCATTGTTCTGGCCGGCGGTCAGCCGTGCGATGCCGAGCGCCGTCACCATCATCGCCAGGGTGACGATGAAGGGCTGCAGGCGCCCGGCAACGATGATGAAGCCGTTGAGCGCGCCGAACAGCAAACCAACGCACGGCGCCACCAGCAGCACGCCGAGCACACCGAATTTCGGCTCGATCTGCGGCAGCAGAAACCACAGCGACAGGCAGCACAGGACCACGCCGACGACGGCGGGCGTGACCAGGCCGCGAATCCCGTCCAGCTTGATCTCACGGAGGAGGTCGGCGCCGGCACGGGATTTTGCCAGGTTCTGGAAAATGAAACGGGTGACGACGAAACCGAGGCAAAGCGCCACCAGGGCGACGGTTGGCACGCCCAGCACGACGCCCGGCGTCACGCCTGGAACCGTCAGCAGCATGGCGCAGACCACCGAGCAGATGGCCATTAGCGAGCCGACGGAGAGATCGATGCCGCCGGTGATGATGACAGCCGTCATGCCAGTGGCGATCAGGCCGGTGGTCGACACCTGGCGCAGCACATCGAGCAGATTGCCGTAGGAGAGGAAGATGTTGTTGCCCTTCGAGCTCATCGGCGAGCCCAGGACACCGATCAGGAAGATGGCGATCAGGCCCCAATAGAGCTTGGTCCGGGACAGGAGTTTCAAAACGGTCATGCGGCTGGTCTCGATATGGTCCGGCGCGGGGCGGCGAGGCGCATGATGGCCTCCTCACTGGCCGCGTCGCGGGAAAGAATGCCTGTCTGGCGGCCATCGGCCATCACCAGGATGCGGTCGGAGAGGTGCAGCAGCTCCGGCAGTTCGGAGCTGATGACGGCGATGGCGAGACCGTCGCGCGCCAGCTTGAAGATCAGGTCGTAGATCTCGCGTTTGGCGCCGACATCGATGCCGCGCGTCGGCTCGTCGAGCAACAGCACCCTCGGCTTCGTCGCCAGCCATTTGCCGATGACAACCTTCTGCTGGTTGCCGCCCGACAGCGTACCGGCGGGCTGGTCGATGTCCCGGCAGCGGATGCCGAGGGCCTTGACCGCCTGCCGCGCCAGCCCCTGCTCGCCGGCCAGCGAGCGGATGCCGAAGCGGGCCAGCGAGCCGACCAGCGGCAGCGCGACATTGTCCGCGATCGAAGCCTGCAGATGCAGCCCTTGCGTCTTGCGGTCCTCGGTCACCAGCGCAATGCCCAGCCGCCTCGCATCGCGCGGCGAACGGATGTCCACGGGATGGCCGTCAATACGGATTTCGCCGCCGGTGCGGCCATCGCTCGAGCCGAAGATCGCTTCCAGGATCTCGGTGCGGCCCGAACCCAGCAGCCCGCCAATGCCGAGGATTTCTCCGGCGGCAAGATCGAAGCCGACGCCGTCGATCACCGTGCGCCAACCATGCGCATCGGGCTTCGACAGCGACAGGTTTTCGACCGAAAGCACGGTCATGCCGCTGGTGTTGCGCTCTTCCTCGGAGGAAGCGAGCAGGTTGCGGCCGACCATCGCCGAAATGATCGTATCTTCGTCGAGCCTGGCCATCGGCTCGGTCAGCACATGGCGGCCGTCGCGAAACAGGGTGACGCGGCTGGCCAGATGCATGACCTCGTCGATGCGGTGCGAGATGTAGACGATGGCGACGCCGCTGTCGGCAAGCTGGCGGATGATGCGGAACAGCCGCTGGCATTCGGCCGGCGAAAGCGCCGAGGTCGGCTCGTCCATGATCAGGATGCGTGCCGACATCGACAGAGCCTTGGCGATCTCGACCAGTTGCTGCTCGCCGACACGCAGGGCGCCGACGCGGGCTTGCGGATCGAGTTCGATGCCGAGCCGCTGCAACAAAGCACCTGCCGCGCGGCTGCTCGCCTTGCGGTCGACGATCAGCCCGGCGATCAGCTTCTCGCGGCCGAGGAAGATGTTGTCGGCGACGCTGAGCTCGGGCACTAGGTTGAGCTCCTGATGAATGATGGCGATGCCGGCATCCTCGGCGTCGCGCACGCCGGCGAAGCTGACGGGGCGGCCATCGACGCTGACCGTGCCTTCATAGCCGGTATAGACGCCGGAGAGGATTTTCATCAGCGTCGACTTGCCGGCGCCGTTCTCGCCCATCAAGGCATGAACCTCGCCGCGACGCAGCTCAAAGCCGACATCGACAAGCGCGGCGATGCCGCCGAAGCTCTTGGAAATGCGCTCGGCACTCAGAACGATGTGCGACCGATCGGCCGCACCGTGCTCCGGGGACAGGCAATTGCTCTCTTGCATGACAATGGCGGCCTCCCTTCCGTCGTCGTCAACTTCCCGCAAACGCTAATCTAAACGTTTCGATCATGTCAAGCCGATATAAGGTGCCGGGCGTTTGATGCAATTCGATTCTTGCTTAAAAGGACAGGATTCCGTACGTATTGGCCAACAAGGGTGGCGAAACGTTTCGAAAATGACAGCGTCAGGGCAAAAAAGACACCGCAAATCCACCGCGCCCACCATGCTTCATGTGGCTGAAGCGGCGCGTGTTTCTGTCGCCACCGTTTCGGCGCTGATCAATGGCACGGCGACGGTCAGCCCGGAGCTTAGCCAGCGCATCGAGCAGGCGATCCGCGATATCGGCTACAAGCGCAACGCGATCGCCCGCAGCCTGAAGATGGGCACGACCCGCACCATCGGACTGACCGTGCCGCACATCACCAACCCGTTCTTCACCGATGTCGTCTCGGTCATCCAGCAGGCCTTCGACCGGGCCGGCTATGCCGTCATGCTGTGCTGCACGGACGAGGATTTGAACACCCAGGACGACCAGATCAGGCTGCTGCTCGACCGCATGGTCGACGGGCTGATCGTGGCGCGCGTCGGCGACGGCGCGATCCTCAAGCGGATCGTCGACGACGCCAACGTGCCGGTCGTGCTGCTCGATCGTATCTGCAAAGGCATCGACACCGATGCCGTGGTGCTGGACAACCAGCGCGCGGTGTTCGACGCCATCACCTATCTGATCAATCTCGGCCACCGGCGCATCGGTTACATCACCGGCACCTCGGACATCTCGCCGATGCATGACCGCATGGCGGGATATCGCGAGGCGCTTCACGCCGCCGGCCTGCCGATCGCCGAGGAGCTGATCCGCTTCGGCAATTTCCACGAGATCGATGGCTATAACGAAACCATGCAGATGCTTTCCTCGCATGATCGTCCAAGCGCGATCTTCTCGGCGAACAATCCGATGGTGATCGGCACCATGAAGGCGATCCGCGACATCGGCCTGTCCTGCCCGGAAGATATTTCGGTCGCCTGCTTCGACGACTTTCCATGGTCCGACGTGTTCCAGCCGCAGTTGACCACGGTGGCCCAGCCCGTGCAGGCGATCGGCGAACAGGCGGCCAATCTGCTTCTCGATCGTCTCGCCGGCAACAGGGACGCGCCGCCGCGCAAGCTTTTGCTCAAGGGCAGGCTGATGATCCGCAATTCATGCCGTCCGCTCGGCGCGATTGCGCAGAGCGTGAGCGCGTAGCCTTCCCCCGGCGTAAGTCGGAGCAGGGCCTGTCAGGCCGCCTGCGACAGGGATTTGTGCGCGTCGGCCAGGATTTCGAACGACCGCACCCGCGCCGCATGATCAAACATCTGCGCAGTGACCATCAGTTCGTCGGCACCGGTGCGGCGCACGAAGGCATCGAGGCCTTGCCGCACCGTTTCCGGGGAGCCGACGACGGCGCAGGACAATGCCTGGCCGAGCATTGTCTTTGCCATCGGATCGAGATCGCGGTCATAGTTCTCGACAGGTGGCGGCAGCCGGCCGGCCCGACCGGTGCGCAGATTGACGAAAGCCTGCTGCAGCGAGGTGAACAACAAACGGGCCTCCGCATCGGTGGGCGCGGCGAAGACATTGAGGCCAAGCATGACATGCGGCTTGTCGAGCTGCTCGGACGGCTGGAAGCGCGAGCGGTAGACATCCAGCGCGTGATCCAGCTCCGCCGGCGCGAAATGCGAAGCGAAGGCGTAGGGCAGGCCGAGCATGGCGGCGAGCTGCGCGCCGTAGAGGCTGGAGCCGAGGATCCAGACCGGCACGTCCTGGCCTTCGCCGGGCACGGCGCGAATTCGCTGGCCTTCCTCGGCCGGCTGGAAATAGCCCATCAGCTCGACGACATCCTGAGGGAAATTGTCAACCCCGGCCTCAAGATTGCGGCGCAAGGCACGGGCGGTGCCCATGTCGGTGCCGGGCGCCCGGCCGATGCCGAGATCGATGCGGCCCGGATGCAAGGCGGCCA
>NZ_RZTB01000102.1:14348-20637 GCF_003997735.1 Mesorhizobium sp. M7A.F.Ca.MR.148.00.0.0
GCGCTGGCGATACCCGGCATGTTGTGATGCTCGGCCAGCCAGAAACGCTTGTAGCCCAGGCGCTCGGCATGGCGGGCAAGATCGAGCGAGTTGGCCAGCGACTGCGAGGCATCGCTGCCTTCGACGATCGGCGACAGGTCGAGAACGGAAAGAGCGGTCATGGATGGGATCCTGTGTCAGGACCGCATGTAGGAAGCATCCGGCGGCGCCGCAAATTCAAAAATATTGATCAGCCTTTGATAGCTTCGGGGTCGGCGATGTCGTCCTCCTCGACGACAACCGCGTGCTGCGCGGCGAGAAAATTGCCGACATGGCTGAGCCCGTCGAAATGATCGCAGAATACCTTGATGACGACCAGCAGCGGCACCGCCATCAGGGCGCCGACGAAGCCCCACAACCATGACCAGAAGGCGATGGCGATCAAGATTGCCACGGCGTTGATCTCCAGACGCCGGCCGACCACCATCGGCGTCACGAACTGGCCTTCGACGATGTCGCACAAGATCACGAAGGCCGGCGCCAGAAGCGCGTAGAAGATGGTATCGAAGCTGATCAACGCCATGACCGTGACAAGCACGATGGTGATCAGCGCTCCGACATAGGGCAAGAAGTTGAGCAACGCCGCGGCGGCTCCCCAGACCAGCGGGTTGGGCATGCCGAGCGCCCACAAACCGAGAGCGATGACCGTGCCGAGGCCGGCATTGATGATGGTGACGGTGAGCAGATAGTGCGAGATTTCGCGCTCGACGTCATAGACGACGCGCAGCGCCCGTTTCTTTTCGCTGAGGCTGGCGAAGGACTGGATGATCTTTTCATAAAACATCGTGCCGGAGGCGAGCAGGAACAGCGACAGCACGAAGATGATGGTCAGGCCTGTCCCGGCCGACAGGATGTTGCTGGCGGCCGCCGACAGGATGCCGGACTGCGCCATCGCCACCCTCTGGATGCCCGGCTCCTGCGACGTCTGGGTCAGCTGTTCGATCTGATGCGAAATCTGCATGATCTTCTCGAGTGGGCGGCGCAATTGCGCCAGCCGTTCGGCAAGTTGCTGGCCTATCGAAGTGGTGTTGTTGATGAGGTCGATGATCGGTCCGCTGAGCAGGTAGCCTACGCTGGCAAAGATGCAGATCGACAACAGCACCAGAAGGGTCGCCGAAACCACTTCGGAGATGCCGTGCCTGCGCAGGAGCCTAACGATCGGCGTCAGCGTCAGCGCCAGCAGGAAAGCCAGAATGACCGGCATGAAGAAAGCGCGAGCGAAGTAGAGCGCATAGATGGCCATGAACAGGAAAATGCCGACGAGCAGCGAGCGCATCAGATGCGTGTCGGCGCGGGCCGCAACGCGCGAATCCGACTCGTCGGCGATGGCGCGGCCCAAGGCAGCGGGTTCGGTTTTCATGCTCACCCTCGAGCCGGCGCCCTCGGCGATCGGCTATTGCTTGCATGAACGCAGAGTTATGGGCGCAGGTTCCATGAGCCGGCTTCCGGAATGAGGCCCGTTTGCACGGGTCCGGAAATCAGAGCGCGCCGCAGCATCCAGGCCTGCACTCATGGCGTTGGAAGAGAGATTTGGCTTTCTTCCCAATGTCGTGCGACGAGAACGAAAAATCCGGCCCTTCTCAATGGTAGCAGCCAGCAGCCGACATTTCCGTCAGGCTGGTGCGGTGACGGCTGTGGCAGCCCTGGCTGTTTCCTTGCGCACGATCGGCGCCACCCTGGTGCCGTAGAGTTCGATCGCCTTCATGATCTTGGCATGCGGCATGGTGCCGATCGCCATTTGCAGCAGGAAGCGGTCATTGCCGAAGATCTTGTGCTGGGCGACGATCTTTTCAGCCACTTGCTCGGGACCGCCGACGAACAACGCGCCGTTCGGGCCGCGCGACTGGTCGAAATGCGCTTGGGATGTCGGACCCCAGCCGCGCTCGCGGCCGATGCGGTTCATCACCTCCGCCTGCGGGCCGTAAAAATCGTCGGCCGCCTGCTCGGTCGTCTCGGCGATGAAGCCGTGCACGTTGATGCTGGTGGCAAGGCCCCTCGGGTCGCTGCCGGCGCGCTTGGCGGCTTCGCGATAGAGATCGAACAGCGGCGCGAAGCGCGCCGGCTCGCCGCCGATGATGGCGAGCGCCAGCGGCAGGCCGAGCGCACCCGCGCGGGCGGCAGACTGCGGCGTGCCGCCAATGGCGATCCAGACCGGTAGCCTGTCCTGGAAGGGCCGGGGATAAACGCCGCGATCGTTGATCGGCGCGCGCAGATTGCCGGACCAGGTAACCTTCACGCTGTCGCGGATGGCAAGCAAAAGGTCGAGCTTTTCAGCGAACAGCTCGTCATAGTCCTCGAGATTGTAGCCGAACAGCGGGAAGGATTCGATGAACGAGCCGCGCCCGGCCATGATCTCGGCGCGGCCGCCCGACAGAAGGTCGAGCGTGGCGAACTGCTGAAAAACGCGCACCGGGTCATCGGAAGACAGAACGGTGACGGCACTGGTCAGCTTGATGCGCTTCGAGCGCTCGGCCGCCGCGGCCAGGGCCACGACCGGCGCGGAGGCGGCATAGTCGGGCCGGTGATGCTCGCCAAGGCCGAAGACGTCGAGGCCGACCTGATCGGCCAGCTCGACCTCCTCGATCAGGTTGCGCAGCCGCTGATACGGGCCGATGGCGCCGGGGCCCGGTTGCGGGCTGACGTCGGCGAAGGTGTAGAGACCGAGTTCCATCTAATGTCATCCTGGTGTTGGAATTTGTCGCTAGACGTAGCCATCCGCCAACCTCGCCGCCAGAGGCGCGACGGTGAACAGTGCATGTCGTTTTCGGTTCTATCTCTTCGTCGCAATTCCCAAGGGAAAGCGCTGCGCGCTTTTCCCAGGAAAACCGCTTCACACTTTTCCTGGAATTGCTCCAAAGGCGTCTCCCGGCTGCAACAGCCGACAATTTCATGGCTGCCATGCCGTTTTGGCGCTTGAACTCTCGGTTTTCGCGCGTATGTAAGCCTCGCGAATTGACTTCAGGGAAGTGGACTTGGCTATCTACAGGGAAAAAGACGTTTTCGAGCGGCGCAATGCCGCAAACGAGGCAAAGAAGGCGCTCCTCGAGCGCTTCAAGGCAAAGCCGGCGGCGGATGATCCCGCAGTGCTGGCGCGGCAGGCTGAACGCAAGGCGATTCTTGCGGCCCGCGAAATCCGCGAGGCTGAAAAGGCCCGGCTGAAGCAGGAGAAGCTGGCACGCGAAGCGGTCGAGAAGGCCGAGCGCGAGGCAGCAGCCGAAGCGGCACGTATCGCCGCCGAGGAAGCTGCGCAGGCTGAGGCCAAGATTCGGGAATCCGAAGAGAACGAGCGCATCGCCCGTTTTCTGGCCGACGAAGCCGAACGCAAGGCCAAGCGTGACGCGCGTTATGCGGCACGCAAGCAGCGCACCGGCAGGACGCCGCCGGGCTTCTCCGCCCGCTAGCCTCAGGATCACCGAAGCAGCCAGCTTCGACAATCAGGGTCGCCTCACAGCGGCCCTGAAGGTGTTTGTCCCATGCATGTCGCCAAATATTGGTCCCGGTTCTGGGAGGACGACATGCGCAAACCAAAAGACCGTCAGGCGGCGAACTTCAGCCCCATGATGCCGCAGACGATGAGCGCGATGCAGGCCAGCCTGATCGCGGTGGCTGGTTCGCCGAGCAACCAGATGCCGAGCAGTGCCGTACCGACGGTGCCGATGCCGGTCCACACCGCATAGGCTGTGCCAACGGGCAGCGCCTTCAGCGCTAGGCCGAGCAGAGCGAGGCTGACGACCATTGAGGCAACGGTCAGCACGGTCGGCACCAGCTTCGAGAAGCCATCTGTGTATTTGAGACCGATTGCCCAGCCGATCTCGAACAGGCCGGCGAAAAAGAGAAGAATCCACGACATCGACAACGCTCCATCAGAGCATCGGACCGAGAAGCGATTTTCGGCGTCCGACGATCAGTCAAACAATGGCGGGTCGTCCCGTCCGGATTTTGGGGAAGCGCGAGGTCGTCCCCGCCACGCCAATATAGGAATTTCGAGCGCTCGATCAACAGCGGCCGGCAACAGTGTCGCCGGCCGTAACCTTATTGCGAAGTGGATCGCCTGACCTACTTGTCCTTGAGCTTCATCGCCTTGACCGGCGGCGCCTTCAGCGCGGGAGCCGGAGCGGGCTTCTTGGCGTCCTTCTTCGGCTTGCGGGCTTCCTTGCCTGCCTTCATCGCACCTTTAGCCATGATTCGTTCCTCCTGATGTGGGACGCCAAGTGAAACAAGAGAACCGCCCGACCGCAAGGGGTTAGCGACCGTTGCCGGCGTCGCCGGATTGCTTTCAACCGGTTTCTAATTTGCTCGTAAACCATGGCGGTCCGTGCGATGGTCATTTTCGCACTGCAGCATCGACCCGAGCTTCGCCGGGTGATCGTCAGGCAGGCCGTCAGGACGACAATGCGAATCCACATCGGCTGCGAGATGAGCTTCGACTTTCCGCAGGAAACACCGCTCATCGCGATGCTGAATGTGCATTATTCGCGTGCCTCCGATCTCGAGCGGCCGGATTTCCTGATCTCCAACCCGCCGGTGCCGATCGAAAGCTATCGCGACAGTTTCGGCAATTGGTGCAACCGGTTCGTCGCGCCGCCCGGGCGTTTCACCTTCGGCACCGACGCGGTGATCCGCGATCCCGGCACTTTCGAGATGGGCGACCTGATGGCCTGGCAGCACGAGGTGCGCGACCTGCCGGCGGACACGCTGCTGTTCCTGCTGCCCAGCCGTTTTTGCGAAAGCGACCTTCTGGCTGATGAAGCGTGGCGGCTGTTCGGCAACACGCCGCTGGGCATTCCGCGCGTGCAGGCGGTCTGCGACTTCGTCCACAATCACATCGTCTTCAACTACGGCAATGCTCGGCCGACACGCACCGCCGCGGAAGCGTATCGCGAACAGAGCGGCGTGTGCCGAGACTACGCGCATCTCGCCGTCACCTTCTGCCGGGCGCTCAACATCCCAACGCGCTATTGCACCGGCTACATCAGCGACATCGGTATGCCGAAACCATGGGCGAGCATGGATTTCTGCGCCTGGATGGAAGTCTATCTCGGCGGCCGCTGGCATGTCTTCGATCCGCGCAACAATGCACCGCGCATCGGCCGCATCCTGATCGCCTCCGGCCGCGACGCCGCCGACGTGCCGCTGACCCATATATTCGGCCCGGGAACGCTTGCCGGCTTCAAGGTGTGGACCAGCGAGATCGTCGAGTAGTCGCCGTTTTCCATAGGCCGATCTCTCATGACCGCTGGCTTGGACGACCCGACATTCGCGCGGTGTGATGCCTGTGGAGCTTTGGCGGCCTGGCCGCTAGACTGCGCCTTGAATGGGAACAAATGCCATGGCCGGGCACGGCGGCTCAAAAAAGGTGATCTACGCGGCGCTCGCCGGCAATTTCGCCATCGCGCTGACCAAGTTCGCCGCCGCCGCCTTTACCGGCAGTTCGGCGATGCTGTCGGAGGGCGTGCATTCGCTGGTCGATACCGGCAATGGCGGCCTGCTGCTCTACGGCATGCACCGCGCCGCCCGCCCGGCCGATCGCACGCATCCGCTCGGTCACGGCCGCGAACTCTACTTCTGGAGCTTCATCGTCGCTCTCCTCGTCTTCGCGCTGGGCGCCGGCGTGTCGTTCTACGAAGGCGTGATCCATATGATGGCGCCGGAGCCGGTCGCCAACGCCGAGGTGACCTACATCGTGCTCGGCCTTTCCTTCCTGTTCGAAGGCAGTTCGTGGTGGGTGGCGCTGAAGGAGTTCCGCCAGCAGAAGGGCAAGCAGGGCTGGCTGCGGGCGGTGCAGTCGAGCAAGGATCCGAGCGTCTACACCGTGCTGTTCGAGGACAGTGCAGCACTTCTCGGCCTGATCGTCGCGTTCGCCGGCATCCTGGCGGCGGAAGTTCTGGAGATGCCGGAACTCGACGGCGCCGCCTCGATCGGCATTGGGCTGATCCTGGGCGCGACGGCAATCTTCCTGGCCCGCGAAAGCAAGGGACTGCTGATCGGCGAGCCGGCATCGCCCGAGGTGCAGATGAAGGTGCTGGCGATCGCCCAGCAGGATCCGGCGGTGCAGCGGGCGAACGGCGTCCTGACCGTCCATATGGGGCCGACAGAGATCGTCGCCGGGCTCAGCATCGAGTTCGAGGACCATTTGACGGCGCCCGAGATCGAAGCTTGCGTCGAGCGCCTGGAGGCGCAGCTGAAGAAGGAAATGCCGGAGATCACGCGGCTGTTCGTCAAACCACAGACGGCAGGCACCTGGGAGCAG
>NZ_RZTB01000103.1:0-20322 GCF_003997735.1 Mesorhizobium sp. M7A.F.Ca.MR.148.00.0.0
TCACTCCGCTGGAACACCCCTCATCCGTCTCGGCGCTGCGCGCCGATCCACCTTCCCCCACAAGGGGGAAGGGAAAAAACTATGCATTCCCGATCAGCACGCCGGCCGCGAACACCAGGGCGCCACCCAGCACCACCTGGAAGGCGGCACGCAGGAAAGGCGTCTGCATGTAGCGGTTCTGGACAAAGGCGATCGCCCACAATTCGAAGAACACCACCACCGCGGCAACCCCGGTGGCCGTCCAGAAATGCGGAATGACATAGGGGAGCGCGTGTCCGAGACCGCCCAGCGTCGTCATGATGCCGACGGTCAGACCGCGCTTGATCGGCGAGCCGCGGCCCGACAGCTTGCCGTCGTCGGAAGCGACTTCGGTGAAGCCCATCGAAATGCCGGCGCCGATCGAGGCGGCAAGCCCGACCAGCAGCGTCTGCCAGGTGTCGTGCGTGGCAAAGGCAGCGGCAAAGATCGGCGCCAGAGTGGACACCGACCCGTCCATCAGCCCGGCCAGCCCTGGTTGCACATAGGTGAGGATGAACTGGCGCTGCTCGGCGCTGGCCTCCTCGGCCTTGACGGCGCCCGGCACATGTTTCTGTTCCAGCCGCTGCGCCAGGGTCTCATGGCCCAGTTCGGCCACCGCCAGATCGTCGAGCAGTTTTCGCGTCGAAGCATCTGCCGTGTGCTTGGCCGCCTCGACATAGAAAAGGTAGGCTTGCCGCTCCATCGCCTCGGCATGGCTGCGCACGTGCTCGATGCCGAGCGGCCGGACCAGCCAGTCGGGCTTGCGCTCGTAATAACCCTTCACATGTTCGCGCCGGATCAGCGGTATGCGCTCGCCGAACCGCTTGCGGAAAAGCTCGATCAACGCATCGCGATGGCCATCCTCTTCCTCGGCCATCTCCTCGAACACTTTTGCCGATTGCGGGAAGTTTTCCGTCAGGCCGTCGGCGTAGGCCCGGTAGATTCGTCCGTCATCCTCCTCGGAGGAAATGGCCAGCGCCAGGATCTCCTGTTCGGAGAGCGATTCGAAGGGGCGGCGGCCGAAGCCGAAAACACGGGAAAGCATGAGGAATTCACCCTAGTTTAGAATAGTTCTAAACTAGGGTTTTGAACACCTTCGGTCAATTGCGCGCTTGGGTCGCGGTCAAGAATTGTTGAAGCCCCACGCCCGCGGTGACTCTTCATTATCAGTGAATGTTCACCTATATTGCTGGACTCAAGCCAAGAACAAGGAACCGGCAGATGACGGCAAAACAGCCTCCGCACCCCTATGATCCCAAGCCCGTTCTCGATCTCATCGCCAGCATAGAGGCCGACCTGCAGCGCCTGAAGGGCCTGGTCGAGCAGCAGGTCGAGAAATTCGACCCCGCCAACCCGCACAACAAGGCGCCGGACGGCAAACTGACGGAGGAGGGCGTCGAGTGCTGCTACCGCATGTTCGACGAGGGCAAGTCGCGCTATTCGGTCGCCCAGCAGATGAAGATATCCTTTGCCGCTGCCAGCCACCGGTTCAACAACTGGCGCAAGCTGGGTGGGAGCAAGCGGCAGAGGACGTTACTCGGCTGAACATGGGGGATGTCTGCGGGCCAGCGCCCCCCTCTGTCCTGCCGGACATCTCCCCCTCAAGGGGGGAGATTGGCAGCTTCGTCGTTCCGCTCACCTTGCACCGTTAATAGGTGGCGAAGTCGACTGAGTGCGTAATCTCCCCCCTCGAGGGGGAGATGGCCGGCAGGCCAGAGGGGGGCGTGCAGCCGTGGCGTTGGCGATCGCCCGCCAAACTTTGTAACGGTCACATTTTTTCATTGGTGCGCCACATCTGTTTGCGGGCATCATGAAAAGACCCTGTCCACTGGACCTCACATGAACGCCATATCCCTTCCCGGCATCGCCGACATCCACGCCGCCGCCGCGCGTCTCTCCGGCTTGATCATCGAAACCCCCTTGATCGAATCGCAGGAGCTGAACAGACGCTTCGGGGGCCGCATCCTGTTCAAGCCGGAGACGCTGCAGCGTACCGGCTCGTTCAAGTTCCGTGGCGCCTACAACAAGTTGTCGTCGCTCAGCGCGGAGGAGCGCAGCCGAGGCGTCGTCGCTTTCTCATCGGGCAATCATGCGCAAGGCGTCGCCGCTTCGGCCGCGATGTTCGGCGTCAAGGCGGTGATCGCCATGCCTTCAGACGCGCCGGCGATGAAAATTGCCAACGTGCGCAAGATGGGCGCGGAGGTGGTCCCGTTCGACCGCTTTCGCGACGACCGCATGACAGTGATCCGCCCTTACATGGAAAGAGGCATGGTGCTGGTCCCGCCTTTCGACGATCCGGCCATCATTGCCGGCCAGGGCACGATCGGTCTCGAATTGATGCGCCAGGCAAAAGCGCTTGGCGTCGACCTCGACGCGGTGATCGTCCCCTGCGGCGGCGGCGGCTTGTCGAGTGGCATCTCCGTTGCCGTCAAGGACGCCTCGCCTGACACCGCGATCTGGGCCGTGGAGCCCGAGCATTTCGACGACACCCGCCGGTCGCTGGCCGCCGGTGCCAGGGTTTCGAACGAGCCCGGCCATAGCTCCATCTGCGACGCGCTGCTGACCGCCGAGCCTGGCGTGATCACCTTCGAGATCAACCGCAGGAATCTCACCGGTGGCATCGCCGTCTCGGACCAGGCGGCGGCGCAGGCGATGCGCGACGCCATGGCCTATCTCAAGCTGGTGGTCGAGCCCGGCGGCTGCGTGGCGCTGGCGGCACTGTCATCGGGCGAGATCGAGCTGTCCGGCAAATGCATTGCCGTGGTGCTGTCCGGCGGCAATGTCGATTTCGGCACTTATGCCGGGATCATGGCAGCTGCTTGAGACGGCGATGTCCAAGGGTATCTGATATGGAGTATCTGGCGACAGGCTCCGCCTTGGATCACTCCTCGCCCGCCGCCAAATCGTCGCCGCGCTGAGCATGGTCATCTACCGCCCGCTCACGCGTTCCGAGCTGCCCGACGATACGGCATCCCTTGCCCGCACCCTCATCGGCAAGATCGTGGTGCGCGAACTGCCCGAAGGCATCGCCAGCGGCCGCATCGTCGAGACCGAGGCCTATGTGACCGGTGACGCCGCCGGACACGGTTACCGGGGGATGACCCCGCGCAACCGTTCGCTGTTTCTCGAACCGGGGCACGCCTATGTCTATCTCGCCTACGGCATCTCCTACATGCTCAATGTCTCGAGCGAGATGCCGGGGGTCGGAACCGGCGTGCTGATCAGGGCGCTCGAGCCGCTCGAAGGCATTCCGATCATGCGGCTCAATCGCGGCATCGAGCGCCTGCGCGACCTGGCGCGGGGACCGGGAAGGCTGGCCCAGGCGTTGCAGATCGATCGGTCGCTCGACGGGCTCGATCTTTGCCGCAAAGGCCCGCTATGGCTGGCAACCGACGAGCATCAAGCCGGCGACATCGCCCAAGGCGTCCGGATCGGCATTACAAAGGATGCCGATCGCCCGCTGCGGTTTTACGTCAAGGGGAGCGCCTTCGTCAGCGGCCCGAAATCGCTCAACGGTTAGTGGCAGTTATAAACCATGGAGATTGGCGAAAGCATTTCTCCCTTCCGCAAAGGCTGGTGCCAAGACTGGAGGTCGTGCGGCATCTAATCCAGCGTCCGCCTGAACCGCACCAGTGCCACGCCGGCAAACAAGACCACGAACACCACCAGCCAGCCGATCTCCGTTGACACTGCCGGCAGTTCCGCGCCCTTCAGCATCACCGCGCGGGTGATGCGCAGGAAATGCGTCAGCGGGAAGATCTCGCCGAAAATTTGCGCCCAGTCCGGCATGCCGCGATAGGGGAACATAAAACCCGACAGCATGATCGACGGCAGGAAGAAGAAGAAGGTGAGCTGAAGCGCCTGCATTTGCGTGCGGGCGATGGTCGAAATCGTGTAGCCGAGCAGCACCAGCGCCAGCACGAAGATCAGCACGGCGGTGAGCAGCAGCGACATCGATCCGGTGAAGGGGATGGCGAACAGAAGCTTCGCCGCCGCCAGCACCACCACCACCTGCACGCCGCCGACCGCCAGATAGGGCAGCACCTTGCCCATCATGATCTCGAGCGGGCTGGACGGCATCGCCAGCAGGTTTTCCATCGTGCCGCGCTCGGTCTCGCGCGTCAGCGCGATCGAGGTCATCATCACCATGGTCATCTGCAGGATGACGCCGAGCAGGCCGGGTACGATGTTGTATTGCGAAATGCCTTCGGGATTGTAGCGCCGGTGTACGACGACATCGAGCCGACCCTTGGCGGCCTCGGCGGCGGCTTCCTGCGTGCCTTGCGCCCTCAGCAGCGCCTGGCTGGCGACTGTGCCGAGCGTCGAGATGGCGCCACTGGCCACCGCCGGGTCGGTGGCGTCCGCCTCGATGAGTATCTGCGGGTTGTTGCCGCTCTCCACCCTCCTGGCGAAATCGGCGGGGATGGTGACGACGAAGGCGACGTCGCCGCGCGATATCAGGAACTCGGCCTCGGCGGCACTTTGCGCGACATGGTCGAAACGATAGTAGCCGGTGGTCTGCAGCGCCGCGACAATGGCACGCGTGTAGGGATCGTTGCTCGTCGCCACGAGTGCTGCCGGCAGGCTTTTCGGGTCGTTGTTGATGGCGTAGCCGAAAAGCACCAACTGTATCAGCGGCACGCCGAGCATCATGGCGAAGGTGATGCGGTCGCGCCGCATCTGGATGAATTCCTTGATCAGCAGCGCGCCAAGCCGGGCGAAGGAAAAGACGCTGTTCATGCCATGTTGTCCTTCGAGCCGGACATGAACTGGATGAAGACGTCCTCGAGGCTGGTTTCGCCGGGCGAAACTTTCACGCCCTTGTGCTCTTTCTCGACGTCGACGAGTGCGGCTTCGAGCTTCTTTTTGTCGGAGCCGACGACATGCAGCGTCGCGCCGAAAGGCGCCACCTGGTCGACGCCGGAGCGGCCCTGAAGCGCTTCGGCGACCTGATCGAGCCGCGGACCCTGCAGCACAAACGTGGTCAGCCCGGCATTTCTCACCACCTCGGCGACCGTGCCGGTGGCCAGCATCTTGCCGTAGGAAATATAGCTGATGCGGTGGCAGCGCTCGGCTTCGTCCATGTAGTGGGTGGAGACCAGCACGGTCAGCCCGCCGCTGGCCAGGCGATGGATCTCGTCCCAGAACTCGCGCCGTGCCTTCGGATCGACACCGGCCGTAGGCTCGTCGAGCAGCAGCAATTTCGGCTTGTGCATGATGCAGGCGGCCAGCGCCAGCCGCTGCTTCCAGCCGCCCGACAAGGTGCCGGCCAGCTGGTTGCGGCGCGACGTCAGGCCGAGGTCCTCCAACGTGCTCGCGACATGCTCTTCAACCGGCTTCAGCCGGTAGAGCCGCGCGACGAATTCGAGATTCTCGCCGATCGTCAGATCCTCGTAGAACGAGAATTTCTGCGTCATGTAGCCGACTTCACGCTTGATGCGCAGGCTGTCGGTGCGGATGTTGAAGCCGAGCACCGTGCCTTCGCCTTCGTCCGGCGTCAGCAGGCCGCACATGATGCGGATGGTTGTGGTCTTGCCAGAACCGTTGGGGCCGAGAAAGCCAACGATCTCGCCCTCGGCGACCGACATCGTCACATGGTCGACGACGGTCTTGTCGCCAAAGCGCTTGACCAGGCCATGGACGTCGATGGCGTTCATCTTGCGCTGTCCGCGAGATCAACATCGACGATCTGGCCGGGCTGCAGCGGGCCGGCATCGCCCTCCGGCCGCGCCTCGACCAGGTAGACCAGCTTCTGCCGGTTCTCGAGCGAATAGATCACCGGCGGCGTGAACTCGGGATCCGGCGAGACATAGCTGACGCGCGCCTTCACATCCGGGCCGCAGCCGTCGCAATGGACGCCGAGCAAGGTGCCGACCTTGACCGAGGAGAAGGCGCTCTCCGGTATGTAGACGCTGAGCTTGACCGCACCGTCGGGCAGGATCGAAATCACAGGCGCGGTCGGACCTGATGTGTCGCCCGGATTGCGGATGACATCGTTGACGCGGCCCGGCGAAGGCGCTGCCAGCACCCGCTTCGATAGCCGCCACTGCGCCTGCTCCAACGCGGCCTGCGCCTGCTTGACCTGATTGTCGGCGGCCTTGATCGTTTCGGCCCGTGCAGGCAGGCCGCCGACGGCGAGATTGGCATTGGCCTGGCCGACCTGCGCATTGGCCGTCTCGAGCGTGGCCGACGCGGTGTCGAAATCGGCCTGCGTGCCGGCGCCCCGCTTGAACAGATCGGCGGCGCGGTCGTATTTGCGCTTGGCGTCGGCGGCCTGGGCGCTGGCCATGTCGACCTCGGCCTTCAGCACGGCGATCTCTTCCGGCCGTTTGCCGATCTGCAGGTCGGCCAATTGCGCCTGCGCCTGGGCAAGGCCGGCCTGCGCCTGCGCCACCGCGATCTTCGCATCGGCGCTTTCCAGCGTCACAACGGTGGTGCCGGGCGTGACACGGTCACCGCGCTTGACGGTCACGGTCTCGACCTGCGCCACCTCGATCGGCGCCAGAAGCACGTAGTCGCCTTCGACATAGCCGACGGCCAGCGGTGCTGCCGGGGCACAGGCGCTAAAAAGTTGCGCGGCGAACGGCAGCGAACACAGAAAGCTCATGGTCTTTGCCCCTTCATGCTTTGCTCTTTTTAGAAGCCAATATGGCCTTGAGATTACCCGATGTGACCGCCACCACCTTGGCCGCCTCGGCGGCGCCGATGTCTTTCCAGCCCATGCGGCGCATCACCGCCTCGCGGCCGATGCGGAAATAGATGACCTGGCCGATCAGCGTGAACACGGTGAGCCTTGTGGCCTCGCTTTCGGCGGGCTCGCCGGTCGCCTGTTCCCAGAGCTGGCACAGCCGGCGATGCGTCGGCTCGAAGACGCCGTCATAGATGCGGTCGAGGGCTGCCGTCGGATGCGAAAGCTCACGCAACACGAACTGCACGATCTCGCCGGCCTGCGGGCTGGCCACGACAAAGCCGACCATCCGCTCCAGCGCCGCGAAGAGTAGCGCTTGCGCCGCCTCCGGATTGGCTGGTCCCGGCGCAGGCGCCTGTACATTGCCGAGCGCCTGGCCGGCTACACCCTGGATGGTCTCGACGATAAAGTCGGCGGCAGCGGCGCGAAGACCCTCCTTGCCGCCGAAATGATAGGCGATCGAGCCTATATTGGCTCGCGCCTCGGCGGCGATCTCGCGCGTCGAGGTGCCATCGAAGCCCTGCCTTCCGAACAGCTTCAGCGCCGCCTGGACAAGGGCCGCGCGCGTCATCTCGGCGGGCTCGCGGCGAAGAATTTTGAGCTCAGGCAGTTTGACCATGAGCGCAGTTTAATCAATCGATTGATTAAAGTCAACTTCTGTACGTCGTTGTCTTGCCATCGACGGCGGCAAACGCTTTAGTGCGCGGCCATGGGCAAGGAAGTCGAACGAAAATTCCTGGTCACCAGCACCGCATGGCGGGAACTGGCCGAGGCCAATATCCGCATTCTCCAGTTCTATCTCGCTGCCGGCCCCGGGCGCACGGTGCGCATCCGCATCAGCGATGGCGGTTCCGCCAAGCTGACACTCAAATTCGGCAGCAAGGCGCGCGAACGCGACGAATTCGAATACTCGATCCCGCTCTCGGAGGCGGTGGAGATGCTGGACTTCGCCATCGGACGTGTCATCGAGAAGACACGTCACCATGTTAGGCACCGTGGCTATCTCTACGAAATCGATGTCTTCGGCGGTCCGCTTGCGGGACTTGTGATCGCCGAACTTGAGACGCCGGAGGACGTGCCGGACGAAATGCTGCCTGATTGGCTCGGCCGCGAAGTCACCGGCGAGTCACAATTCTACAACGCGTCGCTCGCCCTTGGGGGGATACCGGAGATCGCCGCATGAGCTTTCGTATCGATCCGCGCCTGCCGCTGACCGGCGAGGTCAGGCGTATCCTTGCCGAGGAAATCGGCAAGGCGCTGCATCACCTTGACGCCGCACGGAGCCGGCCGGAACAGGCGCTGCACAAGTGCCGCAAGCGGCTGAAGAGCGCCCGCGCCCTGCTGCGGCTTGTTCGTTCCGGCGACGAAACATTCTGCGAGACCGAGAACCAGTGCTATCGCAATGTAGCAGGCCTGCTTGCCGGTCCGCGCGAGGCGACAGCGCTGATCGAAACCATCGACCGGCTGGCGGCGAGCTTTCCCAAGGAGAGCGCCGACGATGGGCTTACTGCTGCGCGCGACAGGCTGATCGCGCGCCAGCATGAACTGCACGAAGGCAGCGGGCTCGAGGCGGCGATCGGCGCGGCGACCGCCGCTTGCGAGGATGGCCTCAAACGCGTCGAAGCGTTGGCCTTGCCCGACCAGCCGGAACAGGCGGCCGACGTGCTTGCCGAAGGTGCCCGCGTCACGCTGCGCCGTGCCAGGAAGGCGCTCGACAAGGCCAGATCGCGGGGCGCGGCCGATGATTTCCACGATTTGCGCAAGGCGGCCAAGACCCACGGCATGCATCTGTCGCTGCTCGGCAGGCTGTGGCCGACACCGATCAAGGCCCGGCGCAAGGCGGTCGACGAACTGGGCGAGCGGCTGGGCGACCTGCACGATGTGCTGGTGATGCGCGCGCTGCTCGAGGCCGACGACCAGCCACTCGGGCTGCCCGAGGACACGAAACTTCTGGGCAAGCTGTTGAAACGGTCGGAGAAGCAGCTGAAGAAGAGCTGCCTGGCCGAAGCGGCCGAGCTGTTCGGGGACAATCCCAAACGCTCGACACGCAAACTGGCCCGCAAGGCGCGCGACGATCTGGCTGCGCCGCCGGAAGAGGCCGCGGCATCGTAGGACGCTCTTCCTCGCGCTCCGGACGGGGGAGGAAGGCGTGCGCTAGCCCTCATTACCCGCCCATGCTAATCGCCATGGGGCATGACCGAGCCCGGCGACACGCTTCTGGATCGACTTGGCCGCTGGCTTGCCGGCCGGCTGCAGGGAGAATCGTCCGGCTACGAGCCCTACACTCCGTCCGATGCCGAAACGCTGCGCCGCACGCTTGAGCCGGGCGACATCCTGCTGATCGAGGGCAATCAGAAGATCTCGGCGGCGATCAAGTACCTGACCCAGTCGACCTGGTCGCATGCGGCCTTCTATGTCGGCGATGCCTTGCCCGCGCCGGAAGACGGCTCGGAACGGCCGCGCCTGATCGAGGTCACGATCGGCGAAGGCTGCGTCGCCGTGCCATTGTCGCGCTACCGCACCTACAACACCCGCATCTGCCGGGCGAGCGGGCTGGCGCCGGAGGATCGCGACAAGGTCGTCGCCTTCATGATCGGCAGGCTCGGCCTGAAATACGACCTCAAGAACATTTTCGACATGCTGCGTTTTTTCTTGCCCACACCGCCGGTGCCGGTGCGCTGGCGCCGCCGCATGCTGGCCTTCGGCTCCGGCGATCCGACACGGGCGATCTGCTCGACGCTGATCGCCGAGGCCTATGGCCAGATCCGCTATCCGATCCTGCCCGAAATCACCCGTGCGCCCGGCCGAGCCTCCGCGCAGTCGAACTATTCGCGCAAGGAAATCCTGCACATCCGCCACCACTCGCTCTACACGCCGCGCGATTTCGACCTGTCGCCCTATTTCCGCATCGTCAAACCGACGCTGGAATATGGTTTCGACTACCGGCAGATGGTCTGGGACGACAAGGCAAGCACAGACGCCGCAGGCGCAAGGGATGGCGCCATCGCCTCAGACACGTGATGGCTTGCGGCCTGCGTCAGACATGCCCTATGGCGCTGCCTACTGCTATCCGGTCGAGATGCAGTCGTTTCACATGGCGGCTATATCATGCCGAAACCGCAACAGCACCCTGGTTTTCGGCTCTGTGTTCGACCCAGACATGGACCGGTTCATCCCGACCGCGGATGCTCACCGGTCCATGATCGCGCGCATTCAACTGTGTCGTGGGCGATTCCGCCTTCGCGGCTTCTATCAGTCGTGACCCAAAGCAAATGTTTGCCTGAAGTTCACGGCAAAGCGCCTGCAAACGGCTGGCGACGTTGACGGTGTCGCCCACCACCGCGAAGGAAAGATTGCGCTCGCTGCCTACTGCACCGATAACGACTGCGCCATATTGTGCACCGATCCGAACGTCCAGCGACGGGTATCCCCTGGACACCCGCTGCACATTCCAGTCTTCGAGAGCGGCGATCATCGCTTCAGCGCACTGGATGGCTCGGGTCGCGTCGTTATGGCTGGCTTGCGGAACCCCAAATGTGGCCATGATGCAATCGCCGATATAGTTGTCGACGGTGCCATGGTGGTCGAAAACGACCTGCTCCATGCGACGGTGGAACTGACGCAGGAGTTCGAACACTGCTTCGGCCGGATGATCCTCGGAATAGTGTGTGAAGCCGACGATGTCGGCGAACAGTACCGCGATATCCTGCCGGCGGACCGGGCCGAAGGGCTCGTCATCCGCGGCGAGTTGGTCGACGACATTTGGCGAAAAATGCCGGGCGAGATTGGCGCGGGCGCGCTCTGCCTTGACATAGTCTTCCGACAGATGTCGAGAACGAGAGACGACCAGCGCCATGATCGCGCCGATAATCAGCACAACCAACACGTTGGTCGCCTGCGCGAATGTGTCGACGAAATTGGGATTGAGATAGAGGTTCAGTCGCTCTGTCGTCGGCAGCGAATAGAGGTTCGTCGCCGGAAGGACGGTTCCCGCATGAAGAATCACCCATCCCACCCCGATCGTCCACGTCAAGGCTGCGAGCGCTCCGAGATAGAGCGCCAATCGGGTCGAAAGGGTCAGCGCGCCAAGGCACACGAAAATCAACAGGAATTTGAAGCTGCCTTCGCGCAGTTGCATCGCGGCCGGCGCGACCTCCAGGGAAAACGGGTTGGGCGTTACCAGCAGAACGGTCAACAGAACGATGTCCAGCGTGCCTACGAGATAACCGATCCACCATGGCGCGTTGCGACGGCGCGCAAAGCGAAACTGGATCAGGCCGACGAGCTGGAACAACATGAGGCCCGCCAGCACGAAGAGCAGAGAGGCATCCCAGCGGCTGATTAATGAAAAGAAGCAGGAGATCACGGCGAGCGATGCCGTACGCGCCCAGAACTGCAATGCAGCACCTTGGCGTTCTGCGCGCTCTCGCAAATTTCTCAGCCGTGAATAGCGGCGAAGTTCAAGTGTTGGCGCGGTCGGCATAGGATCACTTCGATTTCGCGGGGACGTGTCACGCATTTGGCAAACCCGCCTTCTACTGGCAAATCAGTGCGCGAACTCTACCATGATTGCGGTTTCATTTTTGAAACGCGGCTGCAAAGAGTAAAATGTCCGGACAAAGGACCACGGTGAAAGCTGAAGCAGGATAGGCGGAGGCTTCCCTTTTCAGGTCACGAAGATTGGTGGCATTCAACGCCGCCGCGAAGCGACTTTCCTTGCATCTGGGACTAAAGTGGGCCCGCTCGCCTAAAGCGTGCTCCCCGCTTGCTTGAGATCAAAAAGTTGACGTTCAAGCGACCGCCGGCCGGCAAATCCCGGCCCCTACCGCACCTCGATCTTGCCTTTCAGCTGCGCCCGCGCCTCCTCGATCGACGCGGCATAGGTCACCAGCGGGCGCTTCACGCCGTGGTTGATCAGCATGCGCCGGATCTGCGGCGAGGCACCTGATATGATGAAGCGGACGCCGGCGCGCCTGGCCTTGTGGGCGGCGCCCTCGATGACGTTGGCCGCCGTCGAATCGAAGAACGGTACGGCCGAGCAATCGAGGATGAAATTCCTGCGCTGGTCGGCGATGCGGTCGAGTACGGTGCCTACGGTCGATGCCGCGCCGAAGAAGAAGGCGCCCGAGATGCGGTAGACCACGGTATCGGCGTCGGTCGCCTCGCTGGCATCGTAGGCGTTGGCGCTGTCGGCGACATCCTCCTGCACCAGCGGCTGATCGGCCTCTACCGCAATCGACTTGGCCATGCGGTCGATGAACAGGATCGAGCCCAGCACAAAGCCGACGACGATGCCTTCGGTGAGATCGCGGAAGATGACGAGCAGAAAGGTCGCCATCAGCACCAGCGCATCGCCGCGCGAGGCACGCAGCAAGGTGGCGAAGGCCTGCTTCTCGAACATGTTCCAGCACACGACCGCCAGCACGCCAGCCAGGGCGGCGAGCGGGATGTAGCTGGCGAGCGGCGCCGCCACCAGCATCAAAGCGAGCAGGATGGCTGAGTGGACAATGCCGGAAACCGGTCCGTGGGCGCCGGCCCGCACATTGGTCGCGGTGCGGGCGATGGTGCCGGTGGCGCAGATGCCGCCAAACAGGGCGGACGCGATGTTGGCGAAGCCTTGCGCCACCAGTTCGCAGTTGGAACGATGCCGCCGGCCCGTCATCCCGTCGGCGACCACCGCCGACAGCAGCGATTAGATCGCGCCGAGCAGGGCAAAGGCAATGGCATCCGGCAGCACGTCAATCATCCTGCCCAGGCTGACCGGCGGCAAGGCAGGCATTTGCAGGCTACGCGGGATGCCGCCAAAGCGAGTGCCGATCGTCTCCGCCGGCAGCGACAGAAGCGCCACGACCAGCGATGCCAGCCCGATGGCGATGAGCATGGCAGGCCATGTCGGCCGCCAGCGCTTCAGGCCGGCGATGGTGAAGATGGTCAACACCGCCACGAAGGTCGCCGCAAGATTGATGGTGCCGGCCGCCTCACCGACCGCGATCAACTTCGGCACCAGCGGTCCCGGCTCCCTGCCGGCAAGCTTCAGCCCGAACAGTTCGACGATCTGTCCCGAAAAGATGATGACGGCGATGCCGGCGGTGAAGCCGACTGTCACCGGATAGGGAATGAACTTGATGTAGGTGCCGAGGCGGAGATAGCCGATGGCGAGCAGGAAGACCCCTGCCATCATCGTTGCCAACAGCAGTCCATCGACGCCGACCCGGGCAACCGTAGCTGCCACCAGCACGATGAAGGCGCCGGCCGGACCACCGATCTGGAAGCGGCTGCCGCCGAGCGCCGAAATGATGAAGCCGCCGACGATCGAGGTGTAGAGGCCGCGCTCGGGCGTCACGCCCGAGGCGATGGCGATCGCCATCGACAAGGGCAGCGCGACGATGGCGACCGTCAGCCCGGCAATGGCGTCCGCCTTGAAGTCGGCGAACGTGTAGCCCTCGCGCCAGACCGTCACCAGCTTCGGCGTGAACATTTCGGAAAATGTCGGGTTTGCCGACCCGTGGGCCGACCCGTGGCCCAACCGGTGGGCCGACTTATCGACCAGTTGATGCACTGCCCGCTGCGTCTGATCCATGGACTGCCTTTCGCACCCTGAAAGGCGGCGGGATCGTCGGCAGGGCTGTCGGCGGTCGCCGTCGCGACTTTATGCCGGCTCAGCCTTGGGATCCCGCGGCACGGCAGGCTTGAGGCGCACGCCCCGGCCGCCGCGCTCGCTGGTCTGGTTCTCGCCGATCAACTCCACCCCGGCCTCGTCGAGAGCCTGGATGACCTTCATCAGCGTGTCGACCACGCCCCTGACCACGCCATCGCTCGCCTCCATGCGCTGGATGGTTGGAAGCGAAACGCCGGCGCGCTCGGCGAGCGTCTTCTGATCGATGCCGGCCAGCGCCCTCGCGGCGCGCATCTGCGCGGCAGTGATCATCGGCCGGAATCCCCGTCTGAGTCCGCAGGAATAAGGTATAATATCGTCATTGTGATGTTTCAAGCATTAGTATGAAGGCCTAAGGCGTAAGGCACGGCGTATTGACTGACCATTTTTTCAGATACTTTCCCGGGCTGATCTAGTCTCCAGCCTCGTCGTCGCCGTTTGGATGCTGCCCGCGCCATCGCTGCCACGCCCGGGCAGCGAGCCAGCACAGCATCGCCCAGACGAAGCCCGCGCACCAGCCGGCAAGCACATCCGATGGCCAGTGGACGCCAAGATAGATGCGGCTGATGCCGACCAGCAGCGTTGTCAGCACCGCCAGCGACAGCACATAGATCTTCGTCGTTCGACCGGGCAGGAAGCGTGCCGCGAGCGCGCCGAGCGTCAGATAGGTCACGGCCGACAGCATGGCGTGGCCGCTCGGAAAAGACAGCGTCGTTTCGTTGACGAGATGCGAGACGAGTTCGGGGCGCGGCCGGTCGATGCCGGCTTTCAGCAGGCTCGACAGCACCTGACCGCCGGCCACCGCCACGAAGATGAAAAGGGCGGTCGCGGTCCTGCGGATAAGCAGGAGATAGACGATGACCGCCGTCACGATCAGCACCAGCACGCTGCCGCTGCCGAGGCTTGTGATGTCGCGCATCGCCCCTTGCAGCCACAGCGGGCCGATCGGGCTGTCAGGGCGCCCCGCCTGGCGGAAGGCGAGCAGGATTTCGGTGTCGAAGGCGTGCGGCGTGGTGGCGCGCGCAATCTCCATCAGCTCCTCGAATCCCCACAGGCCGGCGGCGATGACCAGGCCGGCCAGCAGCACCGGGAATTCGACCCGGTTGAGCAAAGCGTTCGCGGCGTTCTTCATCGGCAAGTCGCCCGTTACAGCCGACCTTGCAGATAGGGTCCGAGCGTGATCAGCGCCACCGCTGCGATCGCCAGCATGATGCCGGTCGCCTGCAGCGCATTGACGCGCTCGCCGAAGAAGACCAGCGCCACGACGTTCACGGAGACCAGCTGGATGACGGCGGAAAGGCTGAACGACACCGACATGCCGAATTCGCGGATCAGCCGCAGCATGATCAGATTGCCCAGCGAATAGAGCGCCAGCGTCAGCGCTATCTTGCCAAGGCTCGGCGCAAGGCCCCATTGCTTGGCGGCTGTCGCCGCCAGCAGGAAAATGACCGTCGAAAAGCCGAGCTGCAGCAATCCCGAAAAACTCAACGTTTCGCCCCCTCTCGAAGCGGCTCCCGCCGCATGCGTCGCGGACGTTGTTTCCCAAGCGCGCCGGGACGTCAAGCGACCTCGACCAAACGAAGCCCTTGGCAATGGCAAGCCGGAAGCTCAAAGTACTAACATCGCCCAATCTGTCGGTTCGAAGGGCGGTCAGGGGCTCATGATTCGCAGTTTTCAAAACCTGATGCGGCGCTGGAGCGAGCTTTCCCTTGCCCTGCAATTCGTCGTTGCCGGCGGCTTTGGCCTGCTGGCCGTCATGTTGGTGGTCGGCACCTGGGTGACGGCGCAGATCCGGGACGGCGTCATCCGCAATTCGGCCGCCACGACGGCGCTCTATGTCGATAGCGTGATTGCGCCGCTGCTTCCCGACTTGCGCAAGGACCAGGAGCTCAGCGAGTCCGTCAAGCAGGCGCTGGACGAGACGCTTGGCCAGGGTGCGCTCGGCAAGCGCCTCGAATCGTTCGTGCTCTGGCGCCGCGACGGCACGGTTCTCTACGCCAAGGAGGCGTCCCTGATCGGCCGCCGCTTCGGTCCGAGCGACAATCTGCGTTCCGCCTTCGAAGGCAATGTCGTCGCTGAATTCAATACATTCGATGATGATGAACGCGAGGAGAAGGCTACCGGCTTGCCATTGCTGGAGATCTACAATCCCGTGCGCGAGCCCTGGTCGGGCGAGGTGGTGGCGGTCACCGAGTTTTATGAGATCGCCGACGATTTCCAGGCCACCCTGGCGTCCGCCCTGTGGTCGAGCTGGCTGATCGTGGCCGGCGCGACGCTCGCGGCATTCCTGCTCCTGTCGGGCATCGTCCTGCGCGGCAGCCGCACCATCGACGATCAGCGTGGGGCACTGCGCCGCCAGGTCTCGGAGCTGCAGGGTCTGGTGGCGCAAAACAGTGCTTTGCGACTGCGCGTGCAACGGGCGTCCCGCCGCGCCACCGCGCTCAACGAAAGATATCTGCGCCGGATCGGCGCCGACCTCCATGACGGCCCGGCCCAACTCGTGGCACTGGCGGCGCTCCGCATGGACAGCCCGATTTTTTCCAGCGATGGCCATTCGAGCGTAAGCCGTTCGACCGAGGTCGCAATGATCCGCAAGACACTGGAGGACGCGATGCGCGAAATACGCGGCATCTGCACCGGCCTTGTTTTGCCGCAGATCGAGACGGCTGCCGCAACCGACATTCTGCGGCTGGCGGTCAAGGAACACGAGCAGAGGACGGGAACGTCGGTGACGCTGACGCTGACCGGACACTTGCCGGAGCCCGGCGCCTCCGAGAAGATCAGCATCTATCGTTTCGTCCAGGAAGGGCTGAACAATGCCTATCGCCACGGGTTGGGCAAGGATCAGGCGGTGAGTGCGGGGATGAAAGGTGGCCGGCTTTTTGTCGAAGTGTCGGACGGCGGGCCCGGTTTCGATCCGGCGGCACGGGTCGAGGGTCTCGGCCTCGCCGGCCTCAGGGAGCGGGTCGAAAGCATTGGCGGACAGTTCGAAACCTTGACCGGGCCGCAAGGTACGCGTTTGGTGATCCGTCTATCGGTCGAGGAGCAAGCATGACTGGGACCATTCGCATCGCCATTGTCGACGATCACCCCCTCTTTCGCGAAGGTGTGACGCGCAGCCTGTCGGAGATCGGAGGATTCGAGATGGTTGGCGAGGGCGCCACGGCGCAGGATGCCGAACGCCTCGCCACGACGGTGCGGCCCGACATCTTGCTGCTCGATATCTCCATGCCGGGCGGCGGGCTGACCGCCGTCGCAAGCATCCTCGCCAGCCATCCGGCCCAGAAGATCGTCATGCTGACCGTTTCGGAGGCCAACGCCGATGTGACAAAGGCGCTGAACGCAGGGGTGAATGGCTATGTCCTCAAAGGCGTCGGGTCGCGCGGGCTCGCCGACATCCTGCGCAATGTTGCAGCCGGCGAAAGCTATCTGTCGCCGACACTGTCGGCCCGGCTGCTTTCGGATCTCCAGTCCCAGCAGCCGACCGACGGCATTGCGGAACGGCTGCGGCAGCTCACCGATCGGCAGACGGAAATCCTGCGGCTGGTGGCGGAGGGGCTGAGCAACAAGGAAGTCGCCTTGCGGCTTGAGCTGCAGGAGAAGACCGTCAAGCATCACATGACCGGGGTGCTGTCGAAGCTCAATGTGCGAAACCGCACCGAAGCGGCCTTGATGATGCGTGAGTTGCGCGACCGCGACAGGCCTTCCTAGAGCAACGAGAGCATGATCCCGAAAGGTGTGAAGCGGTTTTCGGAAGACATCATGCTCTATCTCTTTGATTTAGAGGCGGATTCAGTTTTCAGGCCGCTTCGACCTGAAATCATCCGAATTGCGCAAAACAATAATTGAACGGTTGCGTGCCTCCGCAAGGTGCGGACCGCGCAAAAGCGCGTCGCGCCTCGGGACCGGGGCGGCACCGCCAAAAACGAGGTCACCTCCGCCGGGGGGCGGCGGAGGTGACGTGCAAAGCTGACCGTTGCCTGTTGGCCAGCTTCACAAGGCCTTGAGACGATCGGCATCGGCCGGCGTGGCCTGGCGGTCGATGATCGTGCGGCCGAGCGCGTCCTTCATGCTGAAACGTCCGTTCTCGAGCTTTTCCGTTATGCCGTCGGGATGCCGGACCGTGATCTTGTTGCCGGTCACGTCGACCTTGTCACCGGTCTTTGCATTGACATGGCTTCCGCTCTTACCCTGGTTGGATCCCGATTTGCCGCTGTTGCCGTTATTGCCGCTGTTGCCATTACCGCTGTTCCCGCCATTGCCGCCGCCGGAATTGCCGCCGCCACCACCGCTGTTACCGCCACCCTTGGCGTATGCGCTGGCGGTGTGGATGCCGGGAACGGAGCCGTCCAGGACAATTTGGTAGGGAGCAATCGTCAACGCCAGCGCCGCTGCCGATTTGAGCGCCAGCCGGCAACAACGGGTCGTGACCGATCTGTGCATTTTGATCTCCGACGACTGAGCCCGGCGCGCCCCACCCCAACGTTGCAGTGCAACAACATTGCCGAAAGACGCGGCGCCCGGAAGCGACCTCCGACCGTTGCGGTTGTTAACCAGGACCTTTGCAAGCGCAAGATTGGACTAAAGTCCCAAGCGTATGCTACATTAGCTTTGCATGAACGGCGCCGCGACCGCCATCGCTAAATGGGAGACTCGCTTTCCCTACGCTGACGACGGCAGACGCCGAACATCAAGTCACCTCCGCCGGGGGCGGCGGAGGGGACTTTGTCGATCCGGCTTTGTCCGTTGATCCATTTGCAAGACTGACGTCATGCGCCGTTGCAGGACGCGCGGCAAAACATGCCGCCGAAGGTCTCCTTCATCTCGAAAAACGATTCCGGAGCAGTTCACGGCCTTCGGGAATGCTGATCCAATGCTGCGCGTAATGCCTGTCGCGTTGAAAGGTCTCCCGATGTCACGAAAATGTGACCCGGCGATTATAAGGGGGGTCAAACAGGTACCCCACGCTCCAGCCACCCAACAGCCAGAGGCAAGCCACCATGACTGACCTTCGCTCCCCCGACACCCGATTCCGCACCAGCCTGCTCGAGGAAAACGACGGCCCGGCCATCAATGCCTCCGACAACCGCACCATGGGCGAGATCATCGCCGCGCGGTTCTCGCGCCGCGGCTTCCTCAAGGGCTCGCTGGCCGTTTCGGCCATCGCCGCCACCGTCAGCCCGCTGGCGCTGATCAGCGCCGAAGAGGCCAGGGCAGCGGAAGGCTCCGCCTTCGCGTTCGACGAACTCGAGGCCGGTATCGACGACAAGCACCATGTCGCGCCGGGTTACGATGCCGATGTCCTGCTGCGCTGGGGCGATCCGCTTTTTGCCGATTCGCCCGACTTCGACCCGACGAAACAGTCGGCCGAGGCCCAGGCGAAACAGTTCGGCTACAACAATGACTATGTCGGCTACATCCCGATCGACGGCTCGGCCGAACATGGCCTGCTGGTGGTCAACCACGAATACACCAATCCGCATCTGATGTTCCCGGGCATCGTGAAGATCGTCGAAAACGACGGCAAGAAGTCGGCCGAAGTCGCGCCCCTCTCGAAGGAGCAGGTCGATGTCGAGATGGCCGCCCATGGCGGCACCATCGTCGAGATCCGCAAGGACGGTGGCAAATGGCAGGTGGTGCGCGACGGCAAGCTCAATCGCCGCATCACCGCCAACACCGAAATGGCACTGTCCGGCCCGGTCGCCGGCCATGACCGCGTCAAGACCAATGCCGATCCGTCCGGCACCAAGGTTTTCGGCACCGTCAACAATTGCGCCGGCGGCGTCACGCCCTGGGGCACCTATGTGATGGCCGAGGAGAACATCCATGGCTATTTTTCCGGCGAGCTGCCGGAAGACCACAAGGAAGCCGCGAACTACAAGCGTCTCGGCATTCCCGAAGGCGCCTATGAATGGGCGGCGCATTACGAGCGTTTCGACCTCGCCAAGGAACCCAACGAAGCCAACCGCTTCGGCTGGATCGTCGAGGTCGATGTCAACGACCCGACCTCGACGCCGAGGAAGCGCACCGCCATGGGCCGCTTCAAGCATGAGGGCGCCGAATCGATCGTCGCCAAGGACGGCCGCGTCGTCTTCTATCTCGGTGACGACGAGCGCTTCGACTATGTCTACAAATTCGTGACCAGGGCCGCGTTCAATCCGAACGACCGTGCCGCCAACAAGGACCTGCTCGACGATGGCACGCTGCATGTCGCCAGGTTCGCCGAAGACGGCACGGTCGAATGGCTGCCGATCGTGTTCGGCCAGGGCCCGCTGACGGCTGAAAACGGTTTCACTGGCCAGGCCGACGTGCTGATCGAGACGCGCCGCGCCGCCGACCTGCTCGGCGCCACCAAGATGGACCGCCCGGAAGACATTCAGCCCAATGGCGTCAACGGCAAGGTCTATGTCATGCTGACCAACAATTCGAAGCGCAAGGCCGACCAGGTCGACGCCGCCAACCCGCGCGCCGGAAACGCCTTCGGCCACATCATCGAGATCGCCGAGGACGGCGGTGATTTCACGGCCGCCAAGGGCAAGTGGGAAGTGCTGCTGAAATGCGGCGATCCCTCGGTTGCCGATGTCGGTGCCACCTTCTCGACGGCAACGACGGCCAATGGCTGGTTCGGCATGCCCGACAATTGCGCGGTCGATTCGGCCGGGCGTCTCTGGGTCGCGACCGACGGCCAGGGTCCGAAAGCCACCGGCCGCACCGATGGCTTATGGGCGGTGGACACGGAGGGGGCCGCGCGGGCGACCTCGAAACTGTTCTTCCGCGTGCCGATCGGCGCCGAAATGTGCGGTCCGCTGTTTGCGCCCGACGACCAGACCGCCTTCGTCGCCGTCCAGCATCCGGGCGACGGCGGAGAGGACTGGGAAGCGTTCGGGCGCCCCTCTTACTATGAGGACCTGTCGACGCGCTGGCCCGACTTCAAGCCCGACATGCCGGTGCGGCCGTCGGT
>NZ_RZTB01000104.1:0-20300 GCF_003997735.1 Mesorhizobium sp. M7A.F.Ca.MR.148.00.0.0
TGCAACACGGATAGATCACGGCATGGATCCTATGGTCTGCGCTGCGTCGCTCCGCTCCTTGCTTCGCCATAGGATGACGAAGTGAGGTGTATGCGCTGCCCTACTTCACCACCGCCTCATAAACATCAGCCTTGAACCCCACCAGAATCCGATCCCCAACCTCCAGCACCGGTCGCTTGATCACGGTCGGCTTGGCCAGCATCAGCGCCTTGGCCTTCTTTTCGTCGAGGCTCTGCTTGTCGTTGTCCGGCAGCTCGCGAAACGTGGTGCTACCCCTGTTGAGCAGCTTTTCCCAGCCGACCTTGCCCGCCCAGCCATCCATACGCTTCGCGTCCAGTCCCTCTGCCCTGAAATCGTGAAACCTGTAGGCCACGTCATGGCCTTCCAGCCAGAGGCGCGCCTTCCTGACCGTGTCGCAGGTGGTGATGCCGTAGATAGTGATCATCAAAACAGTGGCCCTTCCGATTTCGAATCTGACCGCAGATTAAGGACGCTCAGCGCGCTTTGCCAGCGCTGCCCCGGCAGGCCTTCGGTTTTGGCCTTGCCAACACTAAGGAATTTTCCTAAGTGTTTTGACAGCGCCTCAGGACCAATTAATGACAAGCCTTCAGACCGCAACTCCCAGCCCTCCGCCAATCGATGGCATCTTTCGCGCGTTGTCAGACCCGACGCGACGACGCGTTGTGGAGCGGCTGAACCGCAGCCCTGCCTCGGTCAGCGAGCTTGCCCAACCGTTCGACATGGCCCTGCCCTCCTTCATCGAACATCTCAAAATCCTCGAAGGTTGCGGGCTGGTGCGCTCGCGAAAGACCGGCCGGGTCAGGACCTATCAACTGGCGCCCCAGCCGCTGAAGCTTGCCGAAAACTGGCTGGCCGAACAGCGCACGCTTTGGGAGCGCCGCCTCGACCAGTTCGACGCCTATGTGATGACCCTCAAGGAGACAGAAAAATGAGCTATCCTCTCAAGCCGGATCCCAGACTGGACCTCGTGCTGGAGCGCGTCATCGATGCGCCGCGCGAATTGCTGTGGCGCGCCTGGACGGCGCCGGACCATGTCAAGCAGTGGTTCACGCCGAAGCCCTGGATGATCACCGACTGCGAGATCGACCTCAGGCCGGGCGGGCTGTTCCGGACGCGCATGCAGTCGCCAGACGGCAAGGAGGTCAACGACCGCCAATGCTGCTATCTCGAAATCGTGCCGAACGAGCGGCTGGTTTGGACGGACGCGCTGCTGCCGGGCTATCGGCCATCAGGCGAACCCTTCATCACCGCGGTCATTTCCCTTCAGCCGGACGGCAAGGGAACCCGCTACACCGCCACCGCCATCCATCGCGACGAGGCGACCCGCAACAACCATGAAGAGATGGGTTTCTTCAACGGCTGGGGCACGGTGGCCGACCAGCTTGCGCAGTACGTCAAGACCATTTGAGCCTCTCACATGGCGGCCTGGGACATCGTCCCGGCCGCCATGCTTATTTTTCAACTTCCAGCGACGAGATCGAGTTCCCGCAAGCCGATGGTATTTCTCAGCCTCAATAATAGAAGCGCTCTTCGGTGATCTTGCCGTTTTTGACCGTGTAGAGGCCAACTTCATCCATGGTGACTCGCTCGCCGGTAGCCTTGGGCGTGATGTCGAACTTGAAGCGCACCGCGAACTGGTCTCCGTTGACATAGGGGCCCTCGACCGAGCCGCCATGCACTTCATTGTTCTCCTGCCACCACTGGCCCTTCTGCTTGAGAGCCTCCTTGCCATTGGCGATGGCCATCGGCCCCGCCATGGCTTCGAGGCTGACGATATCATCGGCATTGTACTTCTCGGCAGCAGCTTCGTTATCGCCCTGCTTGAGCAGCTCGGTGAAATCCTTGGCAATTTCCGCGATGGTCATTCGTGTTCCTCCTGTTCAGACGCACTGCAAGTAGGGAACAGCTTGCTGCCCTGCCATCGTCGGGCCGCGTCGTAGCTGACAAGCCATGTCAGGATGATGATATCGCGCGGACCGCGCTCCCGCACATCAGGTTGCGGACACAAGCCAATTCCGCAATTCTAGGTGAATGTGCAACCTCTACAATATTACCACGACGCAAGAGGCGGTCCGCCAATGGACACGCACAATGCGCGATATCAGCGGCAACCTTGAGCCTTCGCTTGACGTCTATCCCAACCAGCCCGGCCTAGTCGTTCGCAACACGGCGGACGGGGAGCGTGAGTTGGCGAAACTGCTTTGGGGTTTGCCGACGCCGCCAGATCGCATGAAAGGCAAGGCGGACTACGGCACCACTAACGTGCGCAATCCGCAATATTCGCATTGGCAGCAGTATGTCGGCGTCGAGCATAGATGCGTCGTGCCGGTAACCAGCTTTGCCGAACCTAGCCCTACCCCGAACGACAAAGACCCCGAAACTGGCATCCAACGCAACTACTGGTTTGCGCGTGACGAGAGCCTACCGCTGTTCTTCTTCGCTGGGTTCTGGACTCGTTGGCAGGGCGTGCGAAAGGTCAAGGATGGTCCTGGCGACTTCGAGTTGTACGCCTTCATGACAACCAAGCCTAACGCCCTCATAGCGCCGATCCATGAGAAGGCTATGCCAGTAATCCTGACCACTCCGGAAGAGACCGAAGCTTGGCTGACATCACCATGGTCAGAAGCACGGCATTTGCAGAGGACAGCGCCGGACGATGCGTTGGTTATAGTTGAGAAGCCAGCCACACAGATCAAGTTTCCACCACAGGCGCCGGCCCAAGGGTCTCTGTTCTAGCCCGGAATCGGCTCTCCTCAGTCGTCGTCTCGCCAGATTACCCGGCGCACCATACGGATTTCGACAAGACGTCTGACACGAATTTTCAAACGCTCGGCGGCGCTCGGCAAAACTATATTGGCATCAAGCTCGCGAAGCTTGCAGCGCTCGCACCGCATATGCCGTTCGACGTCCCAAAAGGGAATGTCACCGACTAGCTTTGCAAGGTCACCGGGCAGATAGTGCCGAGTGATATTGCAGTGCCGGCATCGAACACGAATGAGTTGCCCGACTTCGTGCGCAAGGCATAGCGTCTGTACATTTCGGCGCGGTCGGCTGCTCAATTCCGGCATTGGCCAAACTAGGAATATATTCCCCGTAGAGTCAATTCCTACTTAGTTCCATGGTCTTTTGTTCACAACCGGCTGACAGGTCCACATAGGCAGATCATTCGGCCGACGACGGCCCGTAGCCGATGATGGCCCTTGACCTCGAAGTTGGTCGCCCAATCGGCGTAGTGCTTGTGGCCACGGAGCGGCGCGAACGGATGCTTCGGTTTTAACGTAGCTGAAACTAGCTTGGTAGCACCGGGCAATTGGCACCACGCCGCAGGCTGATATGCGCCACGTCGCCGACGCTGAATTGAAAACCCTCGGCCTGGCGCGGTGCGTCGATGACAACAGGGGCGCCCTGCCCGAGTTCGGCATGCAGGCGCAGCGTGCGGCCGTGAAAGACGATGCTGTTGACGCGCGCCGGTGCGGTGCCGGGCGCAGCTTCGGTGGCCGCCAGCAGATCCTCCGGGCGCACGCCAATGGTGCGCATCTCGCCTTGCCCGGGTGACTGGCCCGTTTCAGCGATGGCCTCCAGCGGCAAGGTGCCAGCGGTGAAACGCAAGCGACCGCCATCGCGGCCGACAAACCGTGATTGCAGGAGATTCATGGTGCCGATGAAGCTCGCCACAAACTTCGTGGCGGGCCGGTCGTAAAGGGTGGCCGGCGGCGCGATCTGCTCGATGCGGCCCTTGTTCATGACGACGATGCGGTCGGAGATCGACAGCGCTTCGGTCTGGTCGTGGGTGACCATGACGAAGGTGGTGCCGAGCCGCGACTGCAGCCGCTTCAGTTCAACCTGCATCTGCTCGCGCAGATGCGCATCGAGCGCCGACAGCGGCTCGTCGAGCAGGAGCACGCGTGGTTCGCAGACGATGGCACGCGCCAGCGCGACACGCTGGCGCTGGCCGCCCGACAGTTCGGAGACGCGGGCGCCAAGCTTGTCGGCGAGACCGACCATGTCGAGGGCTTCGCCGGTGCGCTTTGCCTGTTCGGCTCCAGACAGTTTGCGCAGTGACAGACCGAAGCCGACATTTTCGGCGACATTCATGTGCGGGAACAGCGCATAATCCTGGAACACGGTGTTGACCGGCCGGTCGAAGGGCCGAAGGGCCGTGATATCGCGACCATCGAGCAACACCTTGCCGCTCGACGGGCTTTCGAAACCGGCGATGACGCGCAGGCTGGTGGTCTTGCCGCAACCCGACGGCCCGAGCAGCGTGACAAACTCGCCGCTGATAATGTCGAGATCGACGGCGTCGAGCCCGACGATGCCGCCAGGAAAAATCTTCGAGACCGCCTGCATCCGCACAAGTGGATCAGGCGCCATCGCGAACCTCGGACGGCTTCGTGGTGTTGACCCAGAGGATCTGGCAACGCTCGGCGCCGGGATTGCGGAAGGCATGTAAAAGCGTGCTCTTGAACGCAAAACTGTCGCCGGCCTTCAGCACGTAATTTGTCGAATCCACCACCAGTTCGACCTCGCCGGCCAGCACGAAGCCGAATTCATGGCCGGCATGGGCATAGGCCTCGTCCGTGCCGCCGCCGGCTTCCACCGTCACCAGCATGCCGGTCAGCGTCGCGCCCGGGGGCGACAGCAGCGCCTTGGCAATGCCTTCCGATTTCACCGGGATCTGCCGCCGCTTGTCGGCACGCACACAATAGAGATCGCTGACGGCATCGTTGCCGTCGGCGATCAGCGCCGACGGCTCGATGTCGAGAGCGGCGGCGAGCGGCCAGATCACCTTGACGCGCAGTGAGGACATACCGCGCTCGATCTGGCTCAAAGCACCGATCGACACACCGGCTTTTGCCGCAAGATCGGCCAGCGACAGATTGCGCTCCAGCCGCAGCGCCCGCACGCGCCGGCCGACCCGCACATCGGCATCGTCCTTCGGCTTCTCAGCCGGTTCGTCCAGCATGTCCATCAATTCGTCCTCGTTTGCAGTCTATCAATCGGAGCGCGGCGAAGCGTCGAAAAGCTCCCCCTTCTCCCCTTGTGGGAGAAGGTGTCGCCGCAGGCGACTGATGAGGGGTGCTCCAGCTTGGCGACGACGGCGATCCGCCACGCACCCCTCATCCGTCTCGGCGCTGCGCGCCGATCCACCTTCTCCCACAAGGGGAGAAGGCAGGCCTCAACTCACCCGCCTGCCTTGACCTTTTCGAACATCTTGGCGAGGTCGTCATTCTGTTTCATCGGCCCGGTGAAGATGGTGGTCTTCAGCAACACCTCGGGATCGGATGGCAGCTGCAATTTTTCCAATTCCGCCTTCGGCACGGTGGCGAAGGCGGAGCTCAGCGAGCTGCCGTAACCATAGGCCTGGATCAGGTATTTGCCGGAGTCGGCATCCAGCCGGCTGTTGATGAAGTCATAGGCAAGATCGACATTCTTGGCGTCCTTGAGCATGACGAAGCCGCAGGCCCAGGTCAGCATGCCCTCCTTCGGCTTCATGAACTCGACCGGCACGCCCTGCTTCTTCAGCGAGGTGGCCGAGGCGTTCCAGGTCATAGCGGCGACCAATTGGCCGCTGGCCAGCGCCTGTTCCACCGAGGTCATGTCGGTGGTGTAGTTGGAGACCAGCGGGCGCTGCTCGCGCAACTTCTCGGCCACCTTGTCCATTTGCTCCGGCGTCATGTCGAACGGATTGACGCCGGCGAGCAACGCCGCAACGACCGGCGTGTCGTGCACGGCGTCGATCGTCGCCATGCGGCCGGCATACTGCTTGTCCCACAAAAGGTTCCAGCTCGCTTCCGGGTTCTTCACCAGATCTGTGCGGTAGAGGATCGAGGTGTTGCCCCAGTCCCATGGCACCATCCAGACCTTGCCGTCGCCGGCCTGCAGGTCGGGCAGGTTCTTGAAGACCGGGAAAATCGAATCCCAGTTCTTGATGCGCTTGGTGTCGATCGGCTGCAGCAGGCCTTCCTTGTTCCAGCGCGCCACCTTGTCATAACAGGGATGCGCGATGTCGGGGCGGAAGCCGGCCTTGACCTTGGTGAAGGCGTCATCGTCGTCACCGAAGATGGAGGCCTCGACGCCATCGGGATGCGCGGCGAGGAAGCTCTTGTTGAAATCGGGCAGTTCATAGCCCGACCAGGTGAAATATTGCAGCTTGTCGCCGGCGAAAGCGACGGTCGACGACAGCGCTAGCGCGAACGCTGTCAATCCAGCGCAAACAGTCTTTGCAGAGATCGATTTCAGGTCGAATGCCATTGCAGTTCTCCTCTCTTGGTTTGTTTTGGTTGTGATGGATCCGCGGGCTTTGGCGCCGTGGCGGACAAGCCGCGATGGCGCAGGATTTCAGCTGCTGCGGCGATGACGAAGGACACCGCCAGGATCGACGTGCCCAGCGCCATCACCGTCGGCAGCGACTTTGGAAAACGCAGCTGGCTCCAGATGTAGAGCGGCAGCGTCGGCTCGGTGCCGGCGAGGAAGAAGACAACGATGAATTCGTCGAAGGAGATCAGGAAGGCCAGCATGAAGGCCGAAATGATGGCCGGCAGGCTAAGCGGCAGCATGACCCGCCGGAACGTCGTCCAGTCGGAGGCGCCGAGATCGAGCGCTGCCTCGCGAATGGTTTTCGGGATGGCGGCGAAGCGGCTGCGCATGATCACCACGGTCGTCGGCAGCGCGACCAATATGTGGCCGAGAACGATGGCGATGCGCGATGGCCCCAGACCAATGAGGTTGATGAGGATCAGCAGCGATATGCCGACAATGACGCCGGGGATCAGGATCGGCAGCCTTGCGATGGCGCTGATGGTGGCGGCCAGCGGCGAGCGGCCATAGAGGTCCATGTAGGATACGGTGATGCCGCACAGCGTCGCGCCCGTGGCGGCAATGGCGCCGATGACGAGGCTGTTCAAGAGTGCACCGGTCAGCGCCGAATTGCCGAACAGTGTCGCGTACCATTGCAAGGTGAAGCCTTGCAGCGGAAACGCTGCCTGGATCGAGTTGTTGAAGGAAAACAGCGGGATCAGCAGCACCGGCAGATAGAGAAAGACCAGATAGGCGACGACGTAGACGCCGAGCCAGCGGCCGCCTCCCTGCGCGCGTGCAGCGCTCATGTGCGGCTGCCAAATCTGCGGTCGGCGAAACGCGCGACCAGCACCACGCACAGGATGACCAGCATGACGGCGACGGAGAGTGCGGCGCCAAACGGCCAGTCATTGGCCTTGCCGAACTGCGCCTGGATCAGCGTGCCGATCATGGTGCTGGCCGGGCCGCCGACGAGCGCCGGCGTGACATAGTCACCGACCGTCGGCACGAAGACGACAAGGGCTGCCGCCAGCACGCCCGGCATCGAATTGGGCAGCACGACCCGGCGGAAGGAGGTGAAGGGCCGCGCGCCGAGATCGGAAGCGGCCTCGATCAGCGATTTCGGGATGGTGTCCAGCGCCACGTAGATCGGCAGGATGGCGAAAGGCGCATAGGCGTGCGCCAGCGTGACGACGACGGCGGCCGGCGTGTTGAGAAAGGCCAATGTCGGCTCGGACCAGATACCGCTTTCGATCAGCGCCGAGTTCAAAACGCCATTGTAGGCGAGCACGATCTTCCAGGCGAAGACGCGCAGGAGATAGCTGGTCCAGAATGGCAGCGTCACCAGGAACAGCAGCAGGCCGCGCCGCCGGCCGGCGTGGAAGGCAAGGTAGTAGGCGACGGGATAAGCGGTGACGACGGTCGCCAGCGTGACCAGAGCGGCAATGATCAGCGAGCGCAGCGTCACCGTCCAGTACAGCGGATCGGACACCACAGTGACAAAATTCGCCACGGTGAAGCCGGCGCCGAGCAGCGAACCGTCATTGCCGCGGAAGGCGAGAAAAAGCACGAGGCCGAGGGCAAACAGGATCAGCAGGAAGGTGACCAGCGCGCCCGGCAGCAGCATGGCGACCCGGAAGCCCTGAGAAGACCGGGCCTCTGGCGCTGATGTTGCAACTAGGGTCGACATCGACCTGCCTATCGGAATTTTGAAATTGGCTTAGAGTTTTTCATATTCATGAAACTGTCAAGCGGAATCCCAAACGGAACCCCATTGACAGGAATTGCTTTGGTCAGCGCTCCAACGCATCGAGCAGGCGATACCAGGCGATGGTCGCGGCGACGCCAACCTGGCGGAAGGCGTGAAACGGGATCGGTCGGATCGGCGAGACCGGGAAGGGCAATTGCCTGACATCGCCACTCTGGAGATAGCCGGCGATGCGCTCGCCAAGAGCGGTCATCAGGCCGACACCACGACCCTGGCAGCCGGCCACGGCCAGCAGGCCCTGCTCCGGCTCATGGATGTGCGGCAGATGGTCCGGCGTCATCGCCACGCGGCCGAACCAGCGCTTCTCGATGGCGACACCGGACAGCACGGGATAGAGCCGCCGCAGCGCCCGCTCGAGATGCGCCCAGTCGCCGGCGCTCGTCGGCAGCGCCATGCGACCCCGGCCGCCAAGCACCAGCCGTCCGTCGGCGCTCTTGCGGTAGTAGACGAGGATGCGCCTGGAGTCCGACACCGCCTGCCCTTCCGGCAGGATCGTGGCCGCCAGGTTGGGCGGCAACGGCGCTGTAGCGATCTGGAAAGAATGCAGCGGCACGATCGTCTGGGCGAGACCGGGGATCAGACCGTCCGTATAGGCGTTGGTCGCCAGAACGACCGCCTTTGCCTGCAATTCCAGGCCATTTCCGGTCAAAATACGCCAAACACCGGCGGCATTGGTGAGCCGCACGACCTTTTCGCCCCCGGCTATCCTCACTCCAGCCGAGGTCGCGACCCGGGCAAGTTCCGACGTGTAGGCGAGCGGATCGATCACACCGGCGCGGCGGTCGAGCCAACCGCCGAGATAGCCCTGCGCACCGGTCTTGGCCGCGATCTCCGCTGCATCGAGCAACCGGACGTCGGCACCACGCGCGTGCCATTGCCGGTCGCGGTTCGCCGCCGCCTTCAGCGCGGCCTCGGTGTGCGCCGCCTGGATCCAGCCATTGCGGACGAACGGCACCGCCAGCTTCTCGTCGCGGATCAGCTCGAACACCGCATCGGCGGTCGACGCCGCGAAATTGACGAGCGCCTCGCCGCGCTCCGGGCCAAAATGCTCCAGCAGCCATTCCGGATCGTATTTCAGGCCGGGAATGACCTGACCGCCATTCAAGCCCGATGCGCCCTGGCCGATCTCGCCGGCGTCCAGCACCTGCACCGACAGGCCAAGCCGGGCGGCATGCAAGGCGGTCGACAAGCCCATGATGCCACCGCCAACGATGGCGAGATCGACACGTTCGCCATTGGGAAGCGATTGAAACGTGGAAGCTGTCTGTGGCTTGCGCCAGATCGGATCGGAGAATGCTGTCGCCAAAGGTCACCTGACTGCGCTGCGATTGGTGAAAATCCTAGTCAGAATTTCACAATTTTGAAAGAGCGCCCTGGCTTTCGTCTGTGGACCGCCGCCGAAGACGATCGGAGACCCAGAGTTCCGATCGCCCGCGACGGGATAGACCTTTGACGGGAATCCGGTGAAAGTGCCGCGCCGATCCGGCCAACCCACATTGACGATCACTTCGCCACATTGTCGATCACTCAGAGGACAGAGCGCTATGACGAACCCGACCCACCTGCCCACAGAGGGCCTTTTTGTCGGACGCGCCAGAAGCAGCGATGCCGCATACCCGCTGGTCGTCGCGATGCGCGATGGCACGGTCTTCGACATCACCTCGCGTGCGGCACCAACCATGCGCGACCTTTGCGAGATGGCTGACCCGGCTGGGCATGTCCTGTCGGCCGAAGGCAGACCGATCGGATCGCTCGATGACATCGCCGCCAACAGTTTTGAAACCGGGCGCGATCCAGCAAAACCCTACCTGCTCTCCCCGGTCGACCTGCAGGCGGTCAAGGCATCGGGCGTCACCTTCGTCGTCAGCCTGCTGGAACGGGTGATCGAGGAACAGGCGCGCGGTTCGGCTGAAAAAGCCGATGCCATCCGCGCCGACATCGCAGGACTGATCGGCCACGACCTGTCGAAGCTGAAGCCCGGTTCGCCCGAAGCGATGGAGATCAAGGCCAAGCTGATTTCGCGCGGCGCCTGGTCGCAATATCTGGAAGTGGGCATCGGCCCCGATGCCGAGATCTTCACCAAGTGCCAGCCGATGGCCTCGGTGGGCTTCGGCGCCGATGTCGGGCTGCACCCGGTGTCGACCTGGAACAATCCGGAACCCGAGATCGCCATGATCACCGCCTCCAGCGGCCGGATCGTCGGCGCCACTATCGGCAACGACGTCAATCTGCGCGACGTCGAAGGGCGTTCGGCGCTGCTGCTCGGCAAGGCCAAGGACAACAATGCCTCGGCCTCACTCGGCCCCTTCATCCGCCTGTTCGACGACAAATTCTCCATCGATGACGTCAAGCGCGCCGTCGTGCACCTGAAAGTCGAGGGCGAGGACGGGTTCTCGCTGGAGGGCGCAAGCTCGATGGCCGAGATCAGCCGCTCGCCGGAGGAACTGGTCGCCGCGGCCATGGGGCCGCACCACCAGTATCCGGACGGGCTGGCGCTCTATCTCGGCACCATGTTCGTTCCGTCCAAGGATCGCGGCGAGAAGGGCAAGGGATTTACCCACAAGGTCGGCGACATCGTCACCATCTCGTCGGAGAAATTCGGTGCGCTGGTCAACCGGGTGCGGCTCTCGCCCGACTGTCCGCACTGGACCTATGGCGCCAGCCATCTGATGCGGGAGCTGGCCAGAGCCGATCTGATCTAGCAACTGGTGTCGTCGACGCCCTGCCAAGCGCTGCGGACCTGGTCCCGTGGGCGTAGGATGGTCGCCGGCGTGACCCTTGTCGGCGCAGGCCGCGTTCGCGCGACCCTAAACAATCACGCCAATTATCCGACAGTCGGAAAATCACCTCAGCTGATGCAATCTGATGGGACCGCTGATGACGCCCCGTCAGGCGCCCACTACACCTGCAGATGGAGGCTTGGCAGATGGAGGCTTGCCATCCGTCGAAAAAGGGGATGCTCTGACGCCTTCAACCGGCGCTGGCAAAAAGACGCGGAACAAGGGACGGATTTTGAACTGACGATCTACAAACGGGAGGAAATCAAATGCTGACACGGCTAAGACTCGTTCTATACGGCCTGTTGGTGGCGCTGATGGTGGTACCAGCAGCGGCACAGGCCAAGACGTTCTACTGGATTTCGCACGGCGGTCCGGCCGATCCGGTCTGGACCTATTTCCTGGCCGGCGCCAAGCAATGGGCCAAGGACACCGGCAACACCGTCAACACCTCGTTCCACAATGGCGATGTCGCCTCGCAGCAGGAAGCGGTTCGCGCCGCCCTCTCCGCCAAGGCCGACGGTATCGTCACGACGAGCCCCGATCCGGGCAGCCTGATCGAGATCGTCAAGGAAGCGCGTGCGGCGAAAGTGCCGATCATCAATTTCAACACGCCTGATCCGAAGGCCGACTTCAACGCCTATGTCGGCGGCGACAATGTCACCTTCGGCAAGCATTGGGCGCAGTATCTGGTCGACAAAGGCCTGGTGAAGAAAGGCGACTTCGTCTGGATGCCGGTCGAAATCCCCGGCGCCACCTATGGCGTGCAGGAAGAAGAAGGCATCAAGAGCGTCTTCGAGCCGCTCGGCATCACCTATGAAATCACGGAAGCCACGCTTGATCAGGCTGAAGTGATCAATCGCATGGTCGATTACCTCACCGCCAACAAGGCCAAGGTCAAGGCGATCATCGGCCTCGGCGATCTCGTCACCGGCTCGATCAAGCGGGTGTTCGACCAAGTCGGCATCAAGCCGGGCGAAATCCCGGTTGTCGGCTGGGGCAACTCGCTCGACACCACCCAGGAAGTGCTGAACGGCTACGTCAATGCCGGCCAGTGGCAGGACCCGCAGGCGACCAGCTATGTCGCGCTTTCGCTGGCCAATATGGCCGCCGGCGGCATTCCTCCGGGCTTCAACGTCATCACCGGCGCGCTCTACGAAAAAGACACCGCGCAAATCTACGACGACATCCTGTCCGGCAAGTAACATCCAATCCTAGCAGTCGCGGCCGCCCAACGGCCGCGACTGGCTCTCCATTTCGCCGAGCCCTTCGCACGCGATGTGCAACGCTCAGCCTTCCACTCATGTCGCGGATTGCCTGTGGAAAATCATTCGCTCGTCCAACGCCTGATCGCACGGCCGGAATTCGGCCCTTTCGTGCTGCTCGTCGTCGAGATCGCCGTTTTCTGGAGTTTCAACCACGACTTCCTGTCGCCGCAGAACATCTCCAACACGCTGGCCTTCACGGTCGAACTCGGCCTGATCGCGCTGGCGATGACGCTGTTGATGACATCGGGCGAGTTCGACCTCTCGGTCGGTTCCCTGTTCGGCTTCTCGCCGGTCTTGATGTGGACCCTGTTCAACAGCGGCCTGACCTCGCTGGAGGTCGGCTTTGTCGCCGCGCTGCTGGTCGCCGCCTTCATCGGGCTGGTCAATGGCTGGTTCGTGACGCAGCTCAAGATCCCATCCTTCCTGGTGACGCTCGGCATGCTGCTGGTGGTGCGCGGTACCGCGCTTTTCGTCACCGATGGTTTTCCCCAGCGCACCTGGAGCGCGGAAGTCAGCTGGCTGGCCGAAGTGCTGGTCGGCGATTTCTTCATCGGGCCGTTCCGCATCTACATGTCGCTGTTCTGGTTCATCGCCGCGGCGATCGGGCTCGGCTATGTGCTGACGCAAAGCCGCACCGGCAACTGGATCCAGGCGGCCGGCGGCAACCCGAGCGCTGCAAGGGCGCGCGGCGTCAATGTCAGCGGCGTCAAGATCGGCCTGTTCGTTCTGTCGTCGGTCATGGCCTCGCTTGCCGGCGTCATCTCCTCGCTGCGCACTTCCGCCGCCAACCCCAACAGCGGCACTGGCTATGAGTTGGAAGTCATCGCCATGGTGGTGATCGGCGGAACCGCGCTGACCGGCGGGCGCGGCACGATCATCGGCACCGTGCTCGGCATCCTGATCCTGCGCGTGATGCGCAACGGCATTGTGCTGATCGGCGTGCCCGGTCTTGCCTACAACATCTTCATCGGCGCCATCATCCTCGGCATGATGGCGCTGCATTCATGGCTGGAACGCCGGCACCAGGCGGGGACTTGAACCATGGCCGAGCCACTGATCCGCATGACGAGCATCCGCAAGTCCTATGGCCGCGTGCAGGCGCTGGAGGATGCCAATTTCCATGTCAATGAACGGGAGATCGTCGGCTTGCTCGGCGACAATGGCGCCGGCAAGTCGACGCTGATCAAGGTGCTCTCGGGTGCCGTTCCGCTGACCAGCGGCGATATCTTCATCCGCGGCAAGAAGGTGAGCCTGCGCAGCACCAGCGACGCCATCGCCCACGGCATCGAGACGATCTACCAGGACTCGGCGCTGGTGACGCAACTGTCGATCGCCCGCAATCTGTTCCTCGGGCGGGAGCCGATCAAGCCGCCGCGCTTCCTCAACCGGATGGACCAGGATGCGATGAACACGGTCGCTCGCGACCTGCTCAAGCAGGTCGGCATCTCCAAGAACATCCCGCCGACGACGCCGATCGGCTCGCTGTCAGGCGGCGAGCGCCAGGCGGTGGCGATCGCGCGCGCCATGCATTTCGACAGCGACCTGATCATTCTCGACGAGCCTACCAACAATCTCGGCGTCGCCGAAACACAGGGTGTGCTGAGCTTCGTGCGCAGCGCCCGCGATTCCGGCCATTCCTGCATTTTCATCGCCCACAACATCCACCATGTCTTCCAGGTGGTCGACCGCATCGTCGTCATGCGCCGCGGCAAGGTGGTTGCTGACGACATAGACCCCAAGAAGACCAGCGTGGCGGAGGTCGAACGGATCATCACCGGCATGTCGGACAAGGAGATCCGCGATGCCATCGCCGATGGCAAGCCATCGCACTGAGAATGGTGATGGGCGTCAATCACCCGTCACCTCAGATCGCATCGCTTGTCTGACGCGCCATCGCATGGCGAACAGGATTGCAGCATGAAAGCCACAGTTTCGGATACCGCACGCAACTGCGGGCTGTGGGTTACGGCATGAAAGCCACTGTCTCCGATATCGCTCGTAGCTGCGGGCTATCGACCGCAACGGTCGACCGGGTGCTCAACAACCGGCCGGGTGCGAGTGCGGCCAACCGCCAGCGCGTCATGGAGGCGGCCAAGCAGCTCGGCTATCTGCCGGTCGCCGACCAGGTAACGCTACCCTCGCGGCCCGCCCACCTTGAATTCCTGCTGCCGATCGGCAGCAATGCCTTCATGCGCGATCTCGCCGGGCATATCGAGGACTACGCCGCGCGCCTGCCGCTTGTCGCCTCGTGCCGGATCCACAACCTCGCCGGTATCTCGCCGAACGCGCTGCAGAGCGCTGTCGAAAACCTGTCGCTCAGGGCCAATGGCGTCGGCGTGATCGCCGTCGATCATCCGCGTACGCGCAACATCCTGCGCGACATCGTCGATGCCGGCATGCGCCTGGTGACGCTGGTGTCCGATGTTCCTGCGGCACCGCGCGCGGCCTATGTCGGCATCGACAACCGGGTGGCGGGACGAACGGCGGCGCTGCTGATGGGACGCTTCCTTGGCGGCCGCACCGGTCATCTGGCGATGGTCGTCGGCTCACGTTCCTATCGCGGCCACGAGGAACGCGAGATGGGTTTCCGCTCGGTGCTCAGTGAGGAGTTTCCAAATCTGACCGTCAGCAGCGCCGTCGAGGTCAACGACGAGCCCGATGCCAGCTACACCGAGACCATGAAGGCGCTGCACGACGAGCCGGAACTGCTTGGCATCTATTGCGTCGGAGCTGGACATTCGGGCGTTGCAAAGGCGATCCGGGAGGCCAGGCCGAACCGCAAGCCGGTGTTCATCTGCCACGATCTGACCAAGGACACGCGCGGTCATCTCGTCGACGACCTGCTCGATGTCGTCATCGACCAGAATGCACGGCTGATCGCGGAGCAGTCGGTCATCCGCCTGCTCGGCTCGATCGCGTCGGCAGCGCCCTATCTGACCAAGAAGTTCATCGAACCGCGGCTGATTTTCAAGGAGAACGTGCCGGTGCAGTGACAAGGGCAAATGCCCGCTGCGCCTCTTCCGCTATTGGCAGGTGGGGCCGTCCTGATGATTGACGCAGGTCAGTGAACAGCAGGCGCCAGGGTTGTTCAGATCGCAGGGTCCGCCGCTTGGAACGCAGGAGGCTGCTTCTGCCATTGACGGCAGCATAATAGTCGTCACCGCAGGAATCGCAGCGGCCGTGCCGAGACCGATCGCCCTCAAGGCTCCCCTTCGGCTTGTTCTGCCATCAACAAAGGTCGGGGCGGCAATGGGATGCTCCAGGAGGTTGGAGCCGCTCAGTCGCTCCAGTACGGCCCAGACCGCACTCTCCTCGACAGGTTCGTCGCGACCGGATGAAATCGACGCCGCGATGGCCACAACCGAAGTCTCTCCGTCGCAACGTTCCTAGACCTCGGCGGCCAAAGAATTCAGACAGCTCGCCTGAAGAGTTTTGCGATCATAAACAAGCGTTTCGTCCGTCAGCTTGCGAACGACGATATCCTGCGTACGGCTCTTTGGCAGTTGCATGGATGTTCCCCCTGTATAAAGTAATACTAATAGAACCTGCATTGCATGGAAAGGCAAGCGGGCGCCCCTCCAAGAACCGGCTTCGATGATCGTTTCGCAGAAGAACTCCAGCCCTCGCCTCCATGACGGCGCTTTGCTGGCAACGGTTCTTGCTGGCACATGGCGCGAGGAACCGCCCCCGCCGGCCATTGCAGCCGAACAGTTGTCGCGATTGGCGCCGTTGCTGATCGGGTCGGGCACAGCGGGTTTCGTGTGGCGCAGCATGTCGCGCGATGCGGCGTTGAAAGCAGCCGAAGGCGCGTCCGAATTGCGCAATGCCCATCACCATTTCGCCATCCAGGCATCGGTCAAGGGCGAATCGCTCGACGCGCTGGCCACAGAATTTTCTGCCGCGGGGCTCGAACCCCTGGTCTTCAAGGGCTGGGCCATCGCCCGATATTACACCGCACCCCATTTGCGGCCGTTCGGCGATCTTGATCTTTGCGCGCCGCCCGGCCGTCATGCAGAAGCCGCCGCGCTGCTCGGCAAGCACATTTCCGGCACCTTGCGCCACGACAATCAAGGCCTCGTGCACCTGCCCAACAATTTTCAGGTCGAGATGTCGTCAGGTCTCGCTGCAACGGTCGACCTGCATGCGGACCTCAAGAAGTATCGCTGTCCTTCGCTTGCGGCCGTTTACGGGCGATCGATCCCCGTCAGGCTTTCGGGTGGCACGGTGCGTGTGCCGGCGCTGGAGGACCATCTGCGCCTGGCCATTCTGCATTTTCTGCGCCACGGCGGCTGGCGGCCGTTGTGGCTCACCGACATAGCGGCGATGCTGGAGAGCGCGACCGGCGATTTCAACTGGGATCTGTGCCTTGGCGAGGAGCCGCATGTAAGGCGGTGGATCGCCTGCATCTTGCAGCTTGCAGGCGATCTGCTTGGCGCCCGTATTGAGCACGTCCCGACCTCATCCCGCATCGCCGATATGCCGCGCTGGATCGCGAAGACCGTGCTCAACGAATGGCGGGCGCCATTCGCCGCGCGACAGGCGGTGCGGCCGCTCGGCGACGCGATCGCCGATCCGAGGCTTTTTCCAGGTGAGCTTGTTCAGCGCTGGCCGAACGCGATCCGGGCGACCGCCGATCGCGACGGCCCGTTCGACGCGTCGACACGTCTGCCCTATCAACTGGCGAGTTTCACTGCGTCAGCTTGGGGACGCGTTGCGCGAACCTTTGCCGGTCCGGCAGCTACATTGGTGGAAGATGACAAGGTTTAGCGTTCATGTCTGATGTCTCGACCTTGCCACGGCTCGCAAGCCAGGCACTGACGCCGTGCTGGGACAATCTCAACAAATTGACGTGGGTCGACGGCTTTGCCTTTACCAGCTACGGCGTCGCTCTCGGCGTGCGCGTCAGCGATCCGGCCTTGCTGCCAATGTTACGATCCCGGCTGCCGCGCGACGCCGAGCCGTTCGATGCCGATGTCGTCGAACGGTATTTTTCAATGATCCTGGGGGGCACCAAGCCCGGATCGCGGATTCGTGCTTTCAATATGCTCTATCTCGACCATTCGCAGGCTGCCCGCTCGCACAGGATGGACGACGTGCTCGATGCGTTTGAATCATGGAGCCAGCTGTCGGTCGCCGAATTCGCGCCGACGCGCATCTTCGTCCATGCCGGCGTCGTTGGTTGGAAAGGCCGTGCAATCCTCATTCCCGGCAAGACGCAAAGCGGCAAATCCAGCCTGGTCGCAGCACTCGTCAAGGCCGGGGCCAGTTATTATTCGGACGAGTTTGCGGTCCTTGACGAAACCGGCCGTGTCCATCCGTTCGCCAAGCCGCTATCGATGCGCGCCAGTCCGACGGCACGCCAACATAATGTAGCAGTGGAGGACCTGGAAGGACACGTGGGCGAGGAACCACTGCCTGTCGGCCTTGTCGTCATGAGCCAATATAAGGCCGGCGCGCGGTGGCAGCCGCAGACATTGTCGCCGGGCCTTGGTCTCCTCGAATTGCTGGCGAACACCGTGTCGGCCCGGCGGGCCGCGGAGCGTGCACTGGCAACGCTGGAGGGGGTTGTATCAAACGCGCCTGTGATCAAGTCCGAGCGGGGTGAGGCGAAAATGGCGGCCGCGAGAATTTTGCAGGTCATGGAAGCCGGAGCTTGAGCAGCAGGGCGGCATCGGCAGAAGTTTTCTATCCCGATGTTTTGCACAGATCTCCGCTATTTGTACGACAAGTCGGGGTAGCTGCCGCAAATCTGCACAGCAGCTATGCAAGTTTCTTTGTTGCCGAATCGTTGGGCAACTCGTAGGTTCTGGTTGTCGGCCATCTACTCCTCCCAGATGCGATGCCGACGCTGAATGGGGTGCACCTCCTCCCGCGCCACATTCGAAAATCGAGCCCGCTGCCACCTCCTCCCGGCAGCGGGCTTTTTTCGTTTGGCCGACAGGGATGGCGGCACAGCGACACCAAAGCGCGCCCAGTCATCACGCGATGAATGGCGCACATGGACAGGCGACAGGTCACCTCAACCGGCGGCGGCGCCCCTGAAAGAAACGATCAATCCTTCAGCCATGCGCACGAACTGCGTGCTCGGACCTTCCGACCCCACGGTCTGCACGCTAACCCGCGCGCCCTCGAGCAGAAGCGACAGCGTATCGGCGAGCAGTTCAGCCTGGCCGATGCCCGCATCCCGACACAGCGTCACAAGGCGCGCGCGCTGGGCTTCCTTGAGCTCCTTGATCACCAACCTGGCCGGATGGTCCGGCTCGGTCAGCTCAGCGGCGGCGTTGGCCATGTCGCAGCCGCGCCCGTCCGCATTGAGCATGGCAGCCGCCTTGCGAACCCAGGCATGCAGCTGGGCCAGCTTGTCACCAGGGAATTCGGCCTCGAACGCATCCCACATAGCGCCCGCCTTGGCCGCATTGGCGCGCAGGCATTCGACGATCAGTTCGTCCTTGGATTCGAAGTGACGATAGAGCGTCATCTTGTTCGTGCCGGCAGCTTCGGTGATGGCGTCGACGCCGACACCCTTGATGCCATGCTTGTGGAACATGTCGCGTGCCGTCTCCAGGATCCGATCCCGGGGACGAGAGCGCTCCACGATGCCGTCTGTCATCATGATCTCCTTTCGTTTCCAAAAAACCCTCGGCCACCTCTTGACTAGGGTGTTACCGGTCTGTAACTTCCAGAATGTTACTTACTGGTAACACCTATATCGTCCACCGTCAATAACAAGGCCGTGAACTGGCCCTGCCGACGAGAGGGACAAGAAACTGCCAATCATGCGGCCTCGGCCGGTGAAAAGATGAAAACGGTTCGCGAGCACGTGCTGCGAATCGACAGACAAGGAGCCGGCCAATGCCACAGCGCCGCGATCTTACCATAGATGAGGCCGTCCGGGATCCGATGATCCGGCTGGTCATGAGAGCCGATGGCGTCGACCCGCGCGCCTTCGAGACGATGCTGCGCTCGCTTGCCGATGCGCAGCGCAACGAGGTGCCGTTGCTGCATTCGCGGGACGACCTCGGTGACAAGCGCGGTCAAAGACTGTCCAGCGTCGCCAGCGCCTTCGGGCGGGCAAGAGCAGCCGGGGAGGCTTGCGTCTCGTGGTAAACTTTTTCATCCACCGTCCGATCTTCGCCTCGGCGATCGCCATCATCATGGTGCTCGCCGGGTCGATTTGTTATTTCCTGCTGCCCGTCTCGCAGTTTCCCGACATCACGCCGCCGCAGGTTGTGGTCAGCGCCCACTATCCAGGCGCCAGCGCGCAAGTGGTGGCCGATACGGTGACAACGCCGCTGGAGCAGCAGATCAACGGCGTGCAGGGGATGACCTACATGTCGTCGACGAGCTCCAATGACGGCTCCTCGACCATCACCATCACCTTCGATGTCGGCTATTCGCTGAGCACCGCCGCCGTCGACGTGCAGAACCGCGTCTCGCAGGCCGCCTCGTCGCTGCCGGCGATCGTCAACCAGGGCGGCGTGACGATCAAGAAGCAGAACCCGAACTTCGTCCTCATCGTCAACCTGACTTCGCCCGACAGTTCGGTCGATCCGGTGGCGCTGAGCAACCTTGCCTATCTGCAGGTGGTCGATCCGCTGAAGCGCCTGCCCGGCGTCGGCGATGTGCAGATCTTCGGCGAGCGGCGCTATTCGATGCGCGTCTGGCTCGATCCCGACAAGCTCGCCAATCTCGGCATCACCGCGGTCGATGTGCAGAACGCCATCGCCGAGCAGAATGTCCAGGTGGCGGCCGGCAAGATCGGCCAATCGCCGGCACCCGCCGGCACCGCCTTCGAGATGCAGGTCAACGCCGTCGGCCGGTTGAGCGATCCAAAGGAATTCGGCGACATCGTCGTGCGCGCCAACACCGACACCGGCTCGCTGGTCAGGCTGCGCGACGTCGCCCGCATCGAGCTCGGCGCACTGCAATATTCGTCGTCGGCCTTCTTCGGCAAGGACCCGACCGTGGTGCTTGCCGTCTATCAGATGCCTGGATCCAACGCGCTCGATCTTCAGCAGCGCGTCAAGGACAAGATGCAGGAGCTTTCGGGCCGTTTCCCGAAGGGCGTCTCCTATGCGATGCACTACGACACCACCCGCTTCGTCTCGGCCTCGATGCATGACGTGCTGATCACGCTCGGCGAAGCGCTGGTGCTGGTCGTCGCCG
>NZ_RZTB01000105.1:0-20081 GCF_003997735.1 Mesorhizobium sp. M7A.F.Ca.MR.148.00.0.0
ATCACCACTCGGCGAAGGAGCCGTCCTTATGGCGCCAGATCGGGTTGCGCCAGCGGTGGCCTTCCTTGGCGCGTTCCTTGACATAGTCCTCGTCGATCTCGACACCCAGGCCCGGGCCGTCGGGAATGGCGACATAGCCATCCTCGTAGCGGAAGACGTCCTTGTTGGCGGCATAGTCGAGCAGGTCGTTGGCGGCATTGTAGTGGATGCCGAGGCTCTGCTCCTGGATGAAGCAGTTGTAGCTGACCGCGTCGAGCTGCAGGCACGCAGCAAGCGCGATCGGCCCGAGCGGGCAGTGCGGCGCCACCGCCACGTCATAGGCTTCCGCCATCGCCGCGATCTTGCGGCATTCGGTGATGCCGCCGGCATGCGACAGGTCTGGCTGGATGATATCGACGACACCTTCCTCGAACACCGACTTGAAGTCCCAGCGGCTATAGAGCCGCTCACCGAGCGCAATCGGCGTCGAGCCAAGCGCGGCGATCTCCTTCAGCGCCTCGCGGTTTTCGCTGAGCACCGGCTCCTCGATGAACATCAGCCTGTAAGGCTCCAGTTCTTTGACCAGGGCACGCGCCATCGGCCGGTGGACGCGGCCATGAAAATCGACGGCGATGCCGATGTTGGGTCCGACAGCCTCGCGCACCATGGCGACGCGTTCGACAGCCGCGTCGATCTTGTCATGGCTGTCGACGATCTGCAGCTCTTCGGTGCCGTTCATCTTCAACGCCAGGAAACCGCGTGCAACCATTTCCTTGGCTCCAGCGGCCACTTCGGCCGGCCGGTCTCCGCCGATCCAGGAATAGACCTTGATCGTGTCGCGCAGCTTGCCACCGAGCAGTTCATGCACAGGCACGCCGAGCGCCTTGCCCTTGATGTCCCACAGCGCCTGGTCGATGCCCGCAATGGCGCTCATCAGGATCGGCCCGCCACGGTAGAAGCCGCCGCGGTGCATCACCGTCCAGTGGTCCTCGATCAGGCGGGGATCCTTGCCGATGAGGTAATCGCCAAGCTCCTTGACCGCTGCCTCGACGGTCAGTGCCCGGCCCTCGACGACCGGCTCGCCCCAGCCGGTGACGCCGGCATCGGTCTCGATTTTCAGGAACAGCCAGCGCGGCGGAACGATGTAGGTGGTGAGCGAGAGGATTTTCATGCGCAGTCTCAGTTGCTCTTGAGTTTCTTGGCGCTGACGAGGTCGCGCGCCGCAAGGTCGAGGATCTTGTTTGCGGCCCCACGCGCCGCCTCGGCGTCGCGCATGCGCAGCGCCTCGACCACCTCGCGGTGCGCCGCCACGGCCTCCATGCGCCGGTCGAGCGAAATCACCGCCGTCGCCTCGAGCGAGAATTTCAGCCCGGTGTCGATGAGATTGCCGATCTGGCGAAAGATCGGGTTGTGGCTCGCGGCATAGACGATCTGGTGGAAAGCGATGTCGCTGCGCGAGAAGGCGGCGAGGTCCTCGCCAGCGCCGGCCATGCCTCGCCATGCCGCTTCGAGATCGGCGATTTCCTGCAGCGTCGCGCGGGTGGCGGCGAGTTCTGCGACCAGCGGTTCGATGGCGCGGCGCGTTTCGAGGATGGCGTCGAAGAGCTTGTCGTCCAGCGCGGGCGGCGCGTGCCAGGCGAGCACCTGCGGGTCGATGATGTTCCAGTCGTCCTCGTTGCAGACGATCGTGCCGATGCGTGGCCGCGACAGCACCAGCCCTTTGGCGGCCAGCACCTTCAGGGCTTCGCGGATCACGGTGCGGCTGACGCCATACTCGACGCCGAGCTCGTTTTCGGTCGGCAAGGAGGAGCCGGCCGGATAGCGCCCGGAGAAGATGTCAGAGGCTATCGCCTTGGTCACATCCGGCATCACGCGCGGGCGGCGAGTGGTCGTATCTCCCGGGGCTTTTTTCAGAATCTCGGTCACCTCAGCCCTCCCTCCAAGGCGGCGAACCGCTGGTTTCGCACAATCGGTCCGCCCTTAACGGATGCGGATCGATTGCGCTAGCGATCGCTGGTCAGAGCATGTACATTAATTATCATACCAGATCAATTGACGAGTATGATAAAAGCGATTAGAGACTCCGGCATCCGGGCTGAGCGCCCGGTCTATCGCTGGGAGGTAATCATGCGACTTTTGAAGACCGCGCTCGTCGCGGGCGCGCTTGCCGTGCTGTCCGTCACGACCATCGCTGCATATGCTCAGGACACCAAAATCGGTTTCATCGTCAAACAGCCCGAGGAGCCGTGGTTCCAGGATGAATGGAAGTTCGCCGACCAGGCCGCCAAGGAGAAGGGCTTTACCCTGGTCAAGATCGGCGCCGAGGACGGTGAGAAGCTGATGTCGGCGATCGACAATCTCGGCGCCCAGGGCGCTCAGGGCTTCATCGTCTGCACACCGGACGTGAAGCTTGGCCCCGGCATCGTCGCCAAGGCCGCCGCCAACAATCTCAAGCTGATGACTGTCGACGACCGTCTGGTCGGCGCCGACGGCAAGGCGCTGGAAGACGTGCCGCATATGGGCATTTCGGCCACCAAGATCGGCGAAGCCGTCGGCCAGGCGATCGTCGACGAAATGAAGGCGCGCGGCTGGAAGGCGGACGAGGTCGGAGCCATCCGCGTCTCCTACGAACAACTGCCGACCGCGGTTGACCGCGTCGAAGGTGCCATCTCGGTGCTGAAGGCAAACGGCTTCAAGGCCGAGAACATCTTCGACGCGCCACAGGCCAAGACCGACACCGAAGCCGCCCTCAACGCCGCAACGGTCGTGCTCAACGCCCATGCCGACATCAAGAAGTGGGTCTCCTTCGGCCTCAACGATGAGGCGGTGCTCGGCGCAGTGCGTGCTTCCGAAAGCGTCGGCATCCCCGCTGACAGCGTGATCGGCGTTGGCATTGGCGGCGCGGATTCCGCAATCAACGAGTTCAAGAAGCCGACCGCCACCGGCTTCGTCGGCACCGTGATCATCTCGCCGAAGCGTCATGGCTACGAGACGGCGCTCAACATGTATGACTGGGTTGCCAACAACAAGGAACCGGAGAAGCTGATCCTGACTTCGGGTGCACTCGCCAAGCGCGACGACTACCAGAAGGTCCGCCAGGGCCTCGGCATCGAATAATCCTCCCTGTACAAACAGGCGGCGCTCATCCCGCCGCCTGTTTGCCATTCCAAAAGAGGATCGCTGCCCGTGTCCTTTCTCGACTTCTCGCACATCACCAAGACCTATCCGGGCGTCAAGGCGCTGTCGGACGTCTCGTTCGGCGTCGACAAAGGCGCCGTGCATGGCCTGATGGGCGAGAACGGCGCCGGCAAATCCACCCTGATCAAGATCCTCTCCGGCGACCAGCATGCCGATCAGGGCGAGATCCGCATTGACGGCAGGGTTCAGGCCTATACCTCGACCCGGGATGCCTTCGACAATGGCGTCATTGTCATTCATCAGGAACTGCAACTCGTTCCTGAACTCACCGTTGCCGAAAACCTCAGCCTAGGTCGTTTCCCCGCCAACGCCGGCATCATCGCCGGCCGCCGGATGCTGGACGACGTCGGCGCCAAGCTGAAATCGGCCGGTATCGACATCGACATGCGCCGCAAGGTCAAGACGCTGTCGATCGGCGAACGCCAGATGGTCGAGATCGCCAAGGCGGTCATGCTCGACGCACGCGTTATTGCGCTGGACGAACCGACCTCGTCACTGTCCTCGCGCGAAAGCGAAATCCTGTTTGCCCTGATCAATCGCCTGCGCAGCGAGGGCAAGGTCATCATCTACGTCTCGCACAGGCTCGATGAGGTGTTCCGGCTCTGCGACAGCCTGACCGTGCTGCGCGACGGCAAGCTCGCGGCGCACCACGCGTCGCTGAAAGGCGTCACCCGCGATCAGGTCGTCGCCGAGATGGTCGGCCGCGAGATTTCGGATATCTGGGGTTTTCGCGCACGAAAAACAGGCGATGTCCGCCTGAAGGTCGACGCTCTCAGCGGCCCCAAACTGCAGACACCGGCCAGTTTCGAGGCAAGGGCAGGCGAGATCGTCGGCTTCTTCGGCCTGATCGGCGCCGGACGCTCGGAGCTGATGCGGTTGGTCTATGGCGCCGATCCGCGCTCGGGCGGCACCATCACCGTCGACGGCAAGCTGGTTCGCGCCACCGATCCGCGTGGCACGATCCGGGCCGGCATCGTGCTGTGCTCGGAGGATCGCAAGCATGACGGCATCATCCAGGGGCGCTCGGTCGAGGAGAACATCAACATCTCGTCGCGGCGTCATCACACGCGCTTCGGCGTGCTCAACCGCGCCAGCGAGATCGCCACGGCCGAGACCTTTATCAAGAAGCTGAAGGTGCGCACGCCGTCGCGCAAGCAGGACATCATCAATCTCTCCGGCGGCAACCAGCAGAAGGTCATCCTCGGCCGCTGGCTGTCCGAACAGGGCGTGCGGGTCCTCATCGTTGACGAGCCGACGCGCGGCATCGATGTCGGTGCCAAATCCGAGATCTATGAGCTACTGTACCAGCTTGCCGAGGATGGCATGGCGATCGTCGTCGTCTCTTCCGAACTGCCGGAAGTGATGGGCATCTGCGACCGTATTCTGGTGATGTGCGGTGGCCGCGTCAGCGCTGAACTCACCCGCGACCAGTTCGCCGAAAAGGCGATCCTGGCCGCCGCTCTCCCCGATCAGAAAACCCCCGACGCGATCGCATCCTGAGGACTTTGGCATGACCGACCAGTTGAAAAAAATCCTGCTCGGCGAACAGGGCCTCGTCGTCATCTTTGTCGTCGCCTTCGCGCTGGTGTCGGCCCTGGTGCCGAACTTCCTTACGGACCGCAACATGCTCGGCCTGCTGCAGTCGGTGGTCACCGTCGGCATCGTCGCCTGCACCATGATGTTCTGCCTCGCCGCGCGCGACTTCGACTTGTCGGTCGGTTCGATCGTCGCCTTTGCCGGCATGGTCGCTGTGATGGCCTCGAATTACACCGGCTCGATCCTGCTTGGCCTGCTGGCGGCAATCGCCTGCGGCGCTTTCGTCGGCTTCATCAACGGCGTTGTCATCGCCAAATTTCGCATCAACGCGCTGATCACGACGCTGGCCACCATGCAGATCGTGCGCGGCTTTGCGCTGATCGCGTCCGACGGCCGCGCCGTCGGCATCAACAGCCCGGATTTCTATCAGCTGGCGCTCTCGAAACTGCTCGGCATACCGACGCCGGTCTGGGTGCTTGCCATCCTGTTTTGCATCTTCGGCTTCGTCCTCAACCGGACCGTTTTCGGCAAGAACACGCTGGCCATCGGCGGCAATCCGGAGGCCTCGCGGCTTGCCGGCGTCAATGTCGACCGGACGCGCATCTGGATTTTTGCGCTGCAAGGCGTCGTCTGCGGTATCGCCGGCATCCTGCTGGCGTCGCGCATCACCTCGGGCCAGCCCAACGCGGCGGTCGGGCTCGAGCTTTCGGTCATTTCGGCCTGCGTGCTCGGCGGCGTTTCGCTCGCCGGCGGCCGCGCCACCATGTCGGGCGTCATCGTCGGCGTGCTGATCATGGGAATCGCCGAAAACGCCATGAACCTGCTCAACATCCCGGCCTTCTACCAGTACATCGTGCGCGGCGTTATTTTGCTGCTGGCCGTGCTGCTCGACAATCTGCGCTCATCGGCACTGGGTCGGCGATAGGCTGGAGGAACAAAAATGGCTGAGCGCCTTTCCGGCAAACGCATTTTCCTGACGGGTGCAGCGCAAGGCATCGGGCTTGCCATCGCCGAAGCCTGTTTGGCCGAAGGCGCAAAACTGTTCCTGGTCGACCGCGACGCCGCACTGCTGGACAAGGCAGTCGCCGGCCTTGCCGCACCGCAAGGCCATGTCGGACATGCGGCAGTCGACATAAGCGACAGCGCCGGGATTGCGGCTGCCGTCAGCCAAGCGGCTGCCGAGATCGGCCCGATCAACGCGCTGATCAACAATGCCGGGGTCAATGTGTTCTCGACGCCGCTCGAGGCGACCGAGGAAGAGTGGAACCGCAACTTCGACGTCAACGTCAAGGGAGCCTGGAACTGCAGCAAGGCGGTGCTGCCGGGCATGATCGCGAGCGGCGGCGCCATCCTCAACATCGCCTCGACGCACAGCTTCACCATCATACCGCACACCTTCCCCTATCCGGTCGCCAAGCACGCGCTGCTCGGCCTGACCAAATCGCTGGCACTCGAATATGCGGCGCAAGGCGTGCGCGTGAACGCGCTGGCGCCGGGCTATGTCGAGACGCAGAAGGCGATCGATTACTGGAACAGCTTTGCCGATCCGGCCACAGCACGCGCCAACACCATGGCGCTGCACCCCGGCGGCCGCATCGCCACGGCGCACGAGATCGCGCTTGCCGCGGTGTTCATGATTTCCGACGAGTGCCCGTTCATGAACGCGGCCACGCTCGTCGTCGACGGTGGACTGAGCCAGCTCCAGCATCCCGCCTGAACGCCGGAAAGACCATGACCAAGAGACGATCGCAGCAGTGGTTCGGCGGGCTGGGCAAGGATGCCTTCATCCACCGCAGCTGGATGAAGAACAACGGCCTGCCCGATGATGCCTTCGACGGCCGTCCGGTGATCGGCATCTGCAACACATTCTCCGAATTCACGCCTTGCCACGTGCATTTCCGTGCTCTGATCGAGCACATCAAGGCCGGCGTGCTGGAAGCTGGCGGCCTGCCGCTCGAATTCCCGGTCTTCTCTTGCGGCGAGTCCAATCTGCGGCCGACGGCGATGCTGTTTCGCAACCTCGCCTCGATGGATGTCGAGGAGGCGATCCGCGGCAATCCGATGGATGGCGTCGTGCTGATGGCCGGCTGCGACAAGACCACGCCGTCGCTGGTCATGGGCGCGGCCTCCTGCGACCTGCCGTCGATCGTCATTTCCGGCGGGCCGATGCTCAATGGCCGCTTTCAGGGCCGGGAGATCGGTTCCGGCACCGATGTGTGGAAATTCTCCGAGGATGTCCGCGCCGGCGTGATGAGCGAGCAGGATTTCGCCGATGCCGAGAGCGCCATGTCGCGCTCGCCCGGCCATTGCATGACCATGGGCACCGCCTCGACCATGGCTTCGATGGTCGAGGCGCTCGGCCTGGCGCTGCCGGGCAACGCCGCCTATCCGGCGGTCGATGCGCGCCGCAGCCGCATCGCCCGCATGACGGGGCGGCGCATCGTCGAGATGGTCAATGAGGATCTGCGCCCGTCGGCCATCCTCAAGAAGGCGGCCTTCGCCAACGCCATCCGCGTCAATGGCGCGATCGGCGGCTCGACCAATGCGGTCGTGCATCTGCTGGCAATCGCCGGCCGCGTCGGCACCGAGCTGACGCTGGACGATTGGGACAGATATGGCCGCGATGTGCCGACCATCCTCGACCTGATGCCGTCCGGCCGTTTCCTGATGGAGGATTTCTGTTACGCCGGTGGCATTCCGGCCGTCATGAAGGAGATGGCCGGTCTGCTCGATCTCGACGCGCTGACCGTCACCGGCAAGACTGTGCGCGAGAACATCACTGACGCCCAAAACTACAATCCGGAGGTGATCCGCCCGCGCGACAAGGCGCTGACATCGCACGGCGGCATCGCGGTGCTGCGCGGCAATCTGGCGCCCGACGGCGCCATTATCAAGCCGTCCGCCGCCTCGCCAGCCCTGATGAAGCATCGTGGCCGCGCCGTCGTCTTCGAGGACATCGACGATTACAAGGCGCGCGTCGACGATCCCTTGCTGGATATCGACGAAACGTCGATCATGGTGCTGAAGAATTGCGGGCCGAAAGGCTATCCCGGCATGGCCGAAGTCGGCAACATGGCGCTGCCTCGGAAGCTGCTGAAACAAAGCGTGCGCGACATGATCCGCATCTCCGACGCCCGCATGTCCGGTACTGCCTTCGGCACTGTCGTTCTGCATGCCGCACCCGAAGCCGCTATCGGCGGCCCGTTGGCGCTGGTTAGGAGCGGCGACTTCATCGAGCTCGATGTCGAAGCGAGGAAGCTGCATCTCGACGTGTCGGAACAGGAGTTGGCGCGGCGTCGTGAATCCTGGCTACCGCCCGTCCCGGCGATGCGCGGCGGCTATCAAGGCCTCTACGTCGACCATGTCCTGCAGGCGGATCGTGGCGCCGACCTCGACTTTCTCGTCGGAAGCCGTGGCCACGCCATCCCGCGCGAAAGCCATTGAGGCCGACCAGCATGCCTAATTTCCGGCCTTTCGATTTCCACGGTATTCACGCCATTCTCTACGCGCTCTTTGACGTGAACGAACAGCTGGACCGCGCGGCGATGCGTCGGCAGGTCGAGATCTGCCTGGCGACCGGCGTGCACGGCATGGCGGCGCTCGGCCTGGCAACGGAAGTCGCCAAGCTGACCGAGGCCGAGCGTCGGACGATCATGGACTGGACGGCGGAAGACACCGCCGGAAAAGTGCCGCTCGCCTTCACCATCTTCGGTTCTTCTGTGGCTGAGCAGGTGGCGCAGGTTCGCCATGCCGAAAGCGTAGGAGCGGATTGGGTGATCCTGCAGCCGCCGCCAGCCGGATCCTATGGTGCGCCGGAATACATCAAGTTCTTCGGCCGCGTCGCCGAGGCGACCGACCTGCCGGTGGCGATCCAGAACGCGCCGGCCTTTTTCGGGCGCGGCCTGTCATCGGACGAAATCCGCGAACTCGTCACGCTTCATCCCAACATAAGGCTGATCAAGGGCGAAGGTCCGGTCACCGACATCGCCGGGCTGATCGAGCGCACCGAAGGCCGGATACCGGTTTTCAACGGACGCGGCGGCCTGGAACTGGTCGACAATTTCCGCATCGGTTGCCGCGGCATGATCCTGGCGCCGGATTGCGCCGACTATGCCGTGCGCGCCTATCATGCGTTCCGCGCCGGAGACGAAGTCACGGCCGAGGCTGAATATGCAAGAATATTGCCGGCTGCCGTCTTCGTCATGCAAGGCATCGAGAGCCTGGTCTGTTACGGCAAGCGGCTGTTCGGCGCCCGCGCCGGCATCCCGGTACATGACCGGGCTCCGGCGATGCGGCCAGGCGAGCCTGGCCTCGCAATGGTGGAGCGCTTTGCGATTGGTCTGGGTCGGTTGCCTGGCTGAACGGCAACTGCCTTTCAGTAGGTCGTCCGTCCACCCGACAGGTCGAACGTGGAGGCGGTTGTAAAGCTGTTCTCCTTGGAGACGAGCCAGGCGACCATCGCCGCGGCTTCGTCAACCTCCAGCAGGCGGCCGCGCGGAATGCGCGAGCGCATATATTCGATGTGCTCCGGCGTCAGTTGTTCGAGGATGCGCGTCTGTGCCGTGGCCGGCGAGATGCAGTTCACGGCGATGTCGTACTGCGCCAGCTCCTTGCCGAGCGACTTGGTCAGGCCGATGACCGCCGCCTTCGAGGCCGAATAGGCTGATGCGTTCGGGTTGCCCTCCTTTCCGGCCACCGAGGCTATGTTGACGATGCGCCCGTAATTGCGCTCCTTCATTCCCGGAACCACGGCGCGGTTGACGTAGAACGTGCCGTTCACATTGACATCGATGACCTTCTTCCACGTCTCGATGTCGTAGACGTCGAGCGGGGCGGCCGGGCCGGCAATTCCGGCGGAATTGACCAGAATGGAAATCTTGCCGGCCAGCTCTTCGGTCCTGGCGCGCGCCGCGTCCACCGACGCCCAATCGGCGACGTCCACGGTCTCCGTCGTGGCGGCGCTGCCGAGTTCCTTCTTGGCGGTTTCGAGGCGGGCCTCATCGAGATCCCACAAGGTTACCGTCGCGCCGGAGGCGACGAAACGTCTGGCCATCGCAAAGCCGAGGCCCTGGGCGCCGCCGGTGACCACAGCGTGCTGGCCGTCAAGATCGATCCTGTTCATGTCGAGCGGTTCTTTCCGTTTGAGCTTTTTCGTGGGCGCCCGCCGGCCTGTGCAGGCGGGCGATATCGCTACATGGTTGCGCCAAGGCTCCATGGCACGAACTCGTTGTCGCCATAGCCGAGCGCTTCCGACCTGGTGCGCCCGCCGGAAGCGACGCGCAGGATCTCGGCGAAGATCTCCTCGCCCTTCTCGGCCAGCGAGACGCCGTCCAGTATGTCTCCGCAATTGATGTCCATGTCCTCGCGCATCTGCTCGAAGATAAAGGTGTTGGAGGCAAGCTTGATCGAGGGCGTCGGCTTGCAGCCGAAGGCCGAACCGCGGCCGGTGGTGAAGCACAATATGTTGGCGCCGCCGGCGACCTGCCCGGTGGCCGAGACCGGATCGTAGCCAGGCGTATCCATGAAGACGAGGCCGCGCTCGTTGATCGGCTCGGCATATTCCAGCACTGCGCGCAGATTGGTGGTGCCGCCCTTGGCGGAGGCGCCGAGCGATTTCTCCAGGATGGTCGTCAGCCCACCCAGCTTGTTGCCGGGCGAAGGGTTGTTGTTCATCTCCATGTCGTGCCTGGCGGTATAATCCTCCCACCAGCGGATGCGCTCGATCAGCTTTTCACCCACCGCGCGGCTCTCGGCGCGCAAGGCGAGAAGATGTTCGGCGCCATAGATTTCGGGCGTCTCCGAGAGCACGGCCGTGCCGCCTTGCCCGACAAGCAGGTCCACCGCAGCACCCAGTGCCGGATTGGCGCTGATGCCGGAGTAACCGTCCGATCCGCCGCATTGCAGTGCTAGCACCAGTTCGGAGGCTGGTTGCGGCGTCCTTTCGGCGGCGTTCACCGTAGGCAGCATGTCGACGATCGCCTTGACGCCGGCCTCGACTGTCTTTCGCGTGCCGCCGGTTTCCTGGATCGTCATCGTGCGGAAAATCGTGCTCTCCTCGATGTTGTACGACTGCATCCAGCGCGGAATCTGGAACGCTTCGCAGCCGAGCCCGACCATCAGCACGCCGCCGACATTGGGGTTCGTGGCAAAGCCCCATTGCGTGCGCTTCAGCAGGTCGTAAGCGGGACCCTTGGTGTCGATGCCGCAGCCGGTGCCGTGGACGAGGGCGATGATGCCGTCGACATTGGGATAGTCGCGCAGGATGCCGGACCGATTGACCTCGTCGGTGATGAACCGGGCGACGCTGGCAGAGCAGTTCACCGACGTCAGCACGGCAATGAAGTTGCGCGTGCCCACCTTGCCGCTCGGCCGGCGGTAACCCATGAAGGTGGCCCGCTCGGCCTCGGCAACGATCTCGGTTTGCCTGGTATTGGTGCCGAAGACGTAGTCGCGTTCGAAATTGCGCAGATACACATTGTGCTCGTGAACCCAGTCGCCGGCGACAATGGGTTCCCGCGCAAAACCAATGGTCTGGCCGTATTTCACGATAGGCTCGTCCGAGCCGATGTCGCGCAGCGCCATCTTATGCCCGCGCGGTATGCGCGCCTTCGCTGCCACGTCCCCGGCTTTGTCGCCGATCTTCAACGGATCGACCGCCAGAAGAATGTTGTCGGTATCCGACAGCTTGATGAACCGTGCCATAACCCAAACTCTGAAAAAGCTCTCCCCGACAAGGAGCGTCGAGAGGCAAAAGTGATTTGGAATACTAATATAATAGAATGTCAGTGGTCAAGGTGCGGTTGCGAAAGGCCTGGACTGCAGGGCGTTGCGGCGGATCGGTCAGGTGAGTGGCGTGCGATGAGTGCGCCTTGCGGCGCAGTTTGAGGGCGGCAAACGGCTGGATGAAACAACGGATCGCCGCCCGGCCGGGACACGGTCAGTCGAGATGGAAGACCTCTTCCATCACCGCCCACCATTCGCCGTCGGCGCGCGTCGGCAGTGGCGTCTGCATGGGGTCGCACAGCTCCCACCATTTGCGCATCGCCGGCGACTCGCTCATCCGCGCCGCATCCCTGGCGAAGTCGCTGCCGTGATACTCCCAGCAGGCGAACAGAAGGTTCTCCGGTTCGCGCAGGAAGATCGAATAGTTGCGGATGTTGGCGCGGCTGATGACGTCGAGCACTTCGGGCCAGACGGCGGCGTGGACGCGCTTGTAGTCCGCGATCGCCTCGGCTTTCACGCCGATACATAGTCCCATTCTTTGCATGCCGGTGGCTCGCAGGGGCTTCAGTCGAGAAGGTCGGCGGCGACTTCGAGCGTGTTGCGGAACGACGTCTCGAGATGATGTTCCATGGCCCTTGCCGCCCCCTCGGCGTCGTGGCGCTTCAGCGCGTCGAAAATGGCCTCGTGCTGCTCGATCGTCTGTTCTCCATAGCCCGGTCTGGGGATGGCGAGATAGCGTCCGCGATCCATCTGTGCCTTCGAGATGTCGACGGCTCTCCAGATCATCGGCAGGCCGCAGATCTCGGCTATGGTGCGGTGGAAGACATCGTCGAGTTGTATCGCGGTGGCATATCTGCCGCGGGATATGGCAAGCCGGTGCGCCGCCATGTTGTCTTCCAGCAATTCGCTGGCCGCCGCTGTGAGCTTGGCGGCCGCGCGTCGGGCGCTCTCCATCTCCAGTGCCCGCCGAATGACATAGGCTTCTTCCAGGTCGGCCCGGCTGATCGGAGCGACATAGGTGCCGGTCTGTGCCAAGATCTTGACCAGGCCCTCGTCGCTGATGCGCTTGACCGCTTCGCGCACCGGGGTGCGCGACACCCCCAGGGCCTCCGCGATGGCGACTTCGTTGATGACCTCTCCCGGCTTCAACTGCCCGACGACGATCAGGTTGCGGATCTTGTGGTAGATCTGATCGCGGAGCGGAAGAGCCCGATTGAGCGTCGAAGGATCCAGGTCCATTGCAAATCCGTGTCTTCGTTCACCAAAAATGGCCAGATAATACTAGAATGTCAATCGGAACGCATCCAATGGAAGCGGTCGGGTGTCGGTGGATACGATGTCCATAACGATCGCCGGAATCCAGCTTGCCAGAACTGTTATATTAGTGCAATAGTCATCATCCGCGGTGAGAAATTCAACCGCAACCGAGAGCCTGGACTGAGCCGCGTGTTCAAAAGCCCGGACGTTCAAGCCAGTTCGAAGAGGGGTCGAGCTGCGTTGAAGCAACTATTATACTAACATATCGATGGTCGATACCGAGGACGGCCAGCCGCCAGGAGGAACCTAGCCAGATATGACTGTCGCCGCCGATTGCGCCTTGGACATGCGAGGCATCAGCAAGACGTTCCCGGGCGTGAAGGCTCTGTCCAACGTCAATTTCGCCGTGAAATTCGGCACCGTTCATGCGGTTGTGGGTGAGAACGGCGCCGGCAAATCGACGCTGATGAAAGTGCTCAACGGGTCCTACGCACCCACCAGCGGCACAATCAGGGTCGGCGGCGCCGAAGTGCGCATGCGCCGGCCCGCCGACGCCCAGGCGCTGGGCATCCGCATGGTGCATCAGGAAATCAATCTGGTCCCCGACCTGAGCGTCGCCGAAAACGTCTATCTCGGCCGCATGCCGGGCAAGTGGACCTTTCTGCGCAAGGGCGAGATGATCCGGGCGGCAGCCGCCGTCCTCGATGAGCTCGGAGCGGCCATCAACCCGCGCGAACGGCTCGGCAACCTGTCGATCAGCCAGCAGCAGCTCGTCGAGATCGCCAAGGCCTACGCGGCGCAGCCCAGGATCATCGTCCTGGACGAACCGACATCCAGCCTCAGCGAGCATGAGACGGCGGCGTTGTTCCGGATCTTGCGCAAGATGCGCGATGACGGAATCGCCATCATCTATATCAGCCACCGACTGAAGGAGGTGCTCGAAATCGCCGACGAGGTGACTGTGCTGCGCGACGGCTCAATGATCGAGACGCGGCCGATCGAAGGCATAAATGCCGCTCACATGATCAGGCTGATGGTCGGTCGCGAAGTCAGCAATGTCTTCCCGAAAAGCCCCGCCGAGATCGGCAAGTCGGTGCTGCGCGTCGAACGCATCAGCGACGGCACGCGCTTCCGCGATGTCAGCTTCGATGTACGCGCCGGCGAGATACTGGGCTTGACCGGGCTGGTGGGTGCTGGCCGCACCGAGGTCGCCCGCGCAATCTTCGGCCTGTCGCGGCTTGTCGAGGGCTCGGTCAGCGTCAACGGACGCAAGGTCTCGATCAACTCGCCATCCCAGGCGGTCAGGGCAGGCATTGCCTATGTTCCGGAAGATCGCAAGGGCGACGGCGTCGTGCCTGGAATGTCGATCCGGGAAAACATCAGCCTGCCCATATTGCGCCGCCTGAGCCGTTTCGGGCGCATCAGCCGCAGTGCCGATCACGCGCTTGCCGCGGACTCGGTCAAGCAGTTTTCGATTTCACCGCCCGACGGCGAACGGCGCATCAGCCTTCTGTCGGGCGGTAACCAGCAGAAGGCGGTCATCGCCAAATGGCTTGCCGCCAAACCTTCGGCCTTGATCCTCGACGAGCCGACGCGGGGCGTCGACGTCGGCGCCAAGGCCGAGATCCACCACATCATCGGCCAACTCGTCGCCGGCGGCATGGCGGTGGTGATGATCTCCGCGGAACTGCCCGAAATCCTTGGCGTCTGCGACCGCGTGGTGGTGATGCGCGATGGACACGCCTCCGAGCCTCTCCTGCGCAGCGAATTGAGCGAGGAACGCATCATGGCGCTGGCGACCGGGGAGGAGATGGCGTGACCGAAGCGGCCATGGAGATCGGTGGCGTGAACCGCAACGACCGCTTCACGCGCGGCAACAGGCTTGTCGGTGTCCTGTCGAGGGCGGGGCTGGCCTTCGCCATCCTCGCCGTGATGCTCTACGGCTCCTTCGTCAGCCCCGCCTTCTTCACATCAGGCAATTTGCTCAACGTCCTGACCTCGATGTCCATCGTCGGCATCGTCGTCGTCGGCATGACCTTCGTGCTCGTGGTCGGCGGCCTTGCCGACCTCTCGGTGCCGGCCACCATCGCCTGCGGCGCCATCCTGTCGCTCGGGCTGCAGCCAATGATCGGGCCGCTGCCGGCCTTCGTCCTGGCCGTCGGCCTTGCCGGCCTCATAGGCCTGCTCAACGGCGTCTTGGTCGGCTATGTCGGCATCAACCCCATCATCGCCACGCTCGGCATCGGCACGATCGGACTGGGCATCGTCCAGGCGGCTGTCGGCGGGGTCATCGTCTATGGCAGCAATCCCGCCTCCGCCGAGTTCGCCAAGGGCCGGCTGTTCGGCATTCCAGTCGTGGTGCTGATCTTCCTGGTCATTGCTCTTGTCGGCCATTTCGTGCTGTCCCGCTCCTTCTGGGGCAGATGGATGCTTGCCACCGGCGGCAATTACAGCGCCGCCGAGGCAAGTGCGGTTCCGGTGCAGGCCGTGAAGGCTGGCGCCTTCGTGATCACAGCACTCGCTTCCGGCATCAGCGGCGGCCTGCTCGGGCTGACGCTGCAGAGCGCGCGGCCGCTCATCGGCGGCGGCTACGAATTCAGTGCCATCACGGCGGTGGTGGTCGGCGGCGTGTCGATCGTCGGCGGCTTCGGATCGGTGCCACGGGCCATCGCCGGCCTCATCTTCGTGCAACTGTTGACCAACGTCATGGTGCTCGGCGGTGTGCGCACGCCGATCCAGGGTTTCGTGCTCGGCATCCTGATCGTCGGCGCCGTTGGCATGGATGCGGCGCTGCGCAAGCGGGGCGTGTCGTGATGCGTTTTCTTTCGCTTGTCTCGCAGCATCGCGTCATCATCATTCTCGGCCTGACGCTCATCGTTTCCGCGCTGGTGGTCCCCGGCTACCTCTCGGCATCGACCCTCGGCCTCGGCCTCGACCGGGCGGCGACGATCGGCCTGATCGCCATCGGCCTGACGGTGCTTTTGATATCGGGCCAGATCGACCTCTCCGGTGGCGCGGTGTTTGCCCTGGCCGGCATCGTGTCGGTCATCCTGCAGCGAGAGATCGGCATCCTGCCTGCTGCGATCGTCGGCATCCTGGTCGGTACCCTGGCAGGCGCCGTCAACGGCATGCTGGTCGTCGGCCTGAAGGTGAATTCGCTCGTGCTGACGCTCGCGACGATGCTCATCTTCCGCTCGCTAGCGCACTGGATCACCAACAGCCAGCCGGTGACCGGAACCGACATCATGCTCTCCCTGGCGCTGGCCAAGATCTACCTCGATGTCTTCACCCTCCGCAGCGCGCTGTTCATCGCCCTGATCGTGCTGCTGCATTTCTGGCTGACGCGCACCATACCTGGGCGCAACGTCTTTGCGGTGGGATCCAACCCGGCGGCTGCCAAGGAAAGCGGTATCGCCTCGGACCGTATCGTCTTTCTCGGCTTTGTCTTTGCCGGCACGCTTGCCGGCCTGGCGGGGGTTCTCCAGAGCCTCGTCACCAACACCGGCTCGCCCGTCTTCGGCTCGGAACTGACGGTTGCCGTCATTGCCGCGGTCGTTGTCGGCGGGACTCGTCTCGAAGGCGGCAGGGGATCCGCGCTCGGCACGCTCGGCGGCGTGCTGACGATCGGCTCGCTGACCATCGCGATGGAGTTCCAGTCCGTTCCCGCATACGTCCAGCAGGTCGTGTCCGGGCTTATCCTGATCCTGCTCGTCGTGCTCGATCGGGCCGTTACCACCAAGGGGAGGGCTCCGGGCACGCGCCCGGCGCTCGTTCGCGACAATCCAATCACTCAAGGAGGAACCACATGATTGGGAGGAAACACATGATTGGCAAGAAAAGCATGCTTCACGTCGCCGCCGTGGCGGCTGTGCTGGCATCGACGGGCTGGGCCAGCGCCAAGACGGTCTGCTACGTGACGGCAGCGGATTCGCATGCCTACGCGACGCCGGCCAACAAGGCGCTTCAGGCGCGCGCCGCGGAACTCGGCATCGAGATCCTGAGCCTCAGCCAGGATTTTGATGTCCAGAAAGGCACCGAGCAGCTCAACACCTGCGTTGCGCGCAAGGTCGACGGCATCATCCTGTGGCCGCTCGACCCGCAGGCATACATACCGGGGCTGGCGCGCGCGCAGCAGGCGAACATTCCGGCGATCCTCATCAATTCACCGATGAGCGACGATGCCAAGCCGTTCATCAAGTCGTTCACCGGGCCTGACGTCTACGAGGAAGGCAAGCTGGCGGCGGACTCGCTGAGCAAGGCGCTCGGCGGCAAGGGCTCCGTCGTCATCATCGCCGGCCAGGCCGGCAACGGCACCACGATCGGACGCGTCAGCGGCTTCACCGACCGTCTGAAGGAAACCAATGCCGACATCAAGGTGCTCGACACGGTCAACGCCGACTTTGACCAGCAAAAGGCACTGGTGGTCAGCCGCGATCTGATCACACGCTTCGGCGACCAGATCAGCGGCGTCTACGCCAATGACGACACGATGGCCCGCGGCTTCATCGACGCATGGAAGGAGGCCAACCCCTCCAAGGCCGCACCGCCGATCGTCGGCATCAATGGCCAGAACGATGCGTTCGAATCGATCCGCACCAATGAAATGTACTCGACCATCGTCCAGTCGCCCGTCGAGGATGGCCGCCTGGCTATCAACACGATGGCCGCGATCATCGACGGCAAGCAGGTCAAGGACCGGCTGCCCATCCCGCTGACCGTCGTCACCAAGGACAACGTCAACGCGGTCGAACCAGCGTTCTGATACAAGGAGGCCGGCCCGGTGTATTCGGGCCGGCCTCCTTTTCTTGCCAGAGAGAGAAATTCTAATAGCGGCGGCAGAATTGGAATAAACTAACTCTACAGAATTTGTGGAATAAGCAATCTGCACTGGCGATCTGGTTTCCACCCGGACAGGACCACGCCATGCCAACTCTTTCGCATCAGCTACTCACCAAAGCAGGCATATCCGGCCGCCTTCGTCAGGCAGCGGGAGAGAGGCCATGAGCCGGGTCGTGCCGGACCGCATCAAGGTGCTCTGGTTTCTGCCGACGCATGGCGACAGCCGTTATCTTGGCACGGCCGAGGGCGGCAGATCGGTCGATCTGCCGTATCTGACGCAAGTGGCGAAGGCGGCCGACACGCTCGGCTACTATGGCGTGCTGTTGCCGACCGGCCGCTCGTGCGAGGATTCCTGGGTGATCGCATCGGCTCTTGTGCCGATGACCGAACGCTTGCGTTTCCTTGTCGCCGTGCGGCCCGGTTTGCAGTCGCCAACGCTGGCCGCGCGCATGACTGCGACGCTGGATCGCATCTCCAATGGCCGCCTGCTGATCAACGTCGTCACCGGCGGCGATCCGCTGGAGAACAAGGGCGACGGCATTTTTCTGTCGCATGCCGAGCGCTACGAGGTGACGCAGGAATTCCTTCGGATCTACAAGCGGGTGCTGAGCGGCGAGACAGTCGAGCATGAGGGCAAGCATTTCCGCATCGAGGATGGAAGGCTGCTGTTTCCGCCGGTGCAGACGCCCTATCCCCCGCTCTACTTCGGCGGCTCGTCCGACGCTGGGTCCGTGGTGGCGGCGCAGGAGATCGACAAATATTTGACCTGGGGAGAGCCGCCAGCCGATGTCGAGCGCAAGCTGGACGGCATGCGTGAACTGGCGCAGAAGGCCGGCCGCAAGCTCTCCTTCGGCATTAGGCTGCATGTCATCGCGCGCGAAACCACCGAGGAGGCTTGGGCCGCGGCCGACAGGCTGATCAGCCGGCTCGACGACGCGACGATCGCCTCGGCGCAGAAGGTCTTTGCCCGCATGGATTCGGTCGGCCAGGCGCGGATGAGCGCATTGCATGGCGGCAATCGCGCCAAGCTCGAGATCGCCCCCAACCTCTGGTCCGGCGTCGGCTTGGTGCGCGGCGGCGCAGGGACCGCACTTGTCGGCGATCCCGACACGATCGCCGAGCGCATCGACGAGTACCGGCGCCTCGGCATCGATACCTTCATCCTTTCCGGCTATCCGCATCTCGAAGAAGCCTATCGCTTCGGCGAGCTGGTGCTGCCGAAACTGCCGACCGACCATCCGGTCAAGGCAGCCGGCTCGTCCGTAAACACCGGTCCGTTCGGCGAAACCATCGCCGGCGACCACCGGCCGAAGTCGCTCGCCAGCGCCTCGTGAACTTGCTTCCTGCGTCCTCGCGGTTGCGCGTCGCCATTATTGGCGGCGGCTTTTCCGGTGCGGCGGTGGCGTGGCACCTGGCGCAAATGCCTAGACCGGAGCGCATTTCCATTTCCGTGATCGAGCCACGACCGGTTCTTGGCGGTGGCCTTGCCTATTCCAGCGAGGAACCGTCTCATCGGGTCAATGTTCCCGCGGTCAGGATGAGCATGGCTCCCGACGACCCGCAGCATTTTGCACGCTGGTTGACTGGCAGCGGAGAACTCGAACACGACCCGGACGCCATCTGGAAGAACGGCGACGCTTTTCCGCGCCGACGTGTGTTCGGCCGCTACGTCGCCGAGCATCTGGCGCCGTATCTCGGTTCCGGCCTTGTCCGTCATGTCGAAGGTCTCGCCATACGCGTAACGCGCGATGCCAGTGGCGCGGGCTGGACCGTGCATACGTCCAGTGGGTTGGTCGCTGCCGATATCGTCGTCCTGGCAGCGACGCACCCACAGCCCGCTATTCCAGCCGCGCTGATCCATCTGACGGAAGCACCGGGTTTCATCGCCGACCCGTACGCACCAGCGGCGCTTGCCGGGATTGGTCCGGAGGCGTCGGTGCTGATCGTCGGCTCCGGGCTGACCTCTGCCGACATGGTCGCCGAACTCGACCGTCGTGGCCATCGCGGCCGCATCCTGGCGCTGTCGCGCCGCGGCTTACGCTCGCGCGGACACCCCGATGTCAGGGGCGAGCCCTTTGGCGATTTTGCATCCCCGCCGGCCACGACGGCGCTCGGCCTGCTCAGGGTCATTCGCGCGACGCTGACAGCTGCGAGAGCGGCCAATGTCAACTGGCAGTCGGTCTTCGACCAGCTGCGCCTGCAGGGGCCGGTGCTGTGGGCCGCACTTGCCCCGTTGGAGCGGGCAAGGCTGGTGCGTCAGCTGCGCGTGTTCTGGGACGTGCATCGTTTCAGGATCGCTCCGCAGGTGGCGGCGGTGCTCGACCGGCGTCATGCGGCCGGCACATTCGACACCATTGCCGCCAGGCTTGTCGCGTCGAACGATGAGGACGGCAGCCTGGCTGTCAGCTTTCAACGGCGCGGGCAGACACGGATCGAGACGACGCGCTTCGATGCCGTCATCAACACTACGGGTCCGGCTCATGGGCAGGCATTACAGCTGAACCCGGCGCTAAGCTCGCTGGCGGAAGCCGGCTTGATCAGGACGGACC
>NZ_RZTB01000106.1:0-19902 GCF_003997735.1 Mesorhizobium sp. M7A.F.Ca.MR.148.00.0.0
TGGTCTTGCGCATATTGTCATGCGGGACGAGGTCGTAGGAGCCCTGTTCGAACAGACGCAGCACATCCCCCTCCCCCTTGAGGGGAGGGTGGCCGGCCACAGGCCGGTCGGGTGGGGTCGGTTCGACTGGGCTCGACGGCACAGGGGTGCCTCCTGAGGCAACCCCCTCTCTCGACTTCGTCGACATCTCCCCCTCGAGGGGGGAATTTGGCGCATAGCTTTCACCGTCGGCATAGATCCACGCGACGGCAGCGCCGACCGCGATATCGACACCTTCCTTGCCGCTGACATCGCGCAGCACGCCGCTGGCCGGCGCGTCGATTTCCATCGCCGCCTTGTCGGTCTCGATCTCGAACAGCACATCGCCCTTCTTGACGTGCGCGCCTTCCTCGGCGAACCAGCGCGAGATCTGTCCGGTCGCCATGTCCATGTCGACCTTGGGAAGAATGACTTCGGTCGGCATTGCTCAGCGAATCCCTTTCACGAGGTCGCGCGCAGCGGTGATGATGTCGGGAATTTGCGGCACCGTCGCCTTCTCGAGCTCCGGATTATAGGGGATCGGCGTTTCGGCGCCGCCCAGCCGCACGATCGGCGCATCGAGATAATCGAACGCCTCGCTCTCGGCGATCATGGCGCTGACCTCGGCGCCGATGCCCAGCGTCTTGACCGCTTCGTAGACGCATAGCAGCCGCGACGTTTTCTTGACGCTGTCGATGAGGGTATGCTTGTCCATCGGCCGGATGGTGCGGAGATCGACGACTTCGACGTCGATGCCTTCGCTCTCCAGTGCGGCAGCCGCGTCGAGCACTTTCTGCACCATGATCGAGGTGGCGACGATGGTGAGATCCCGGCCCTCGCGGCGGATATCGGCCTTGCCGATCGGCACGGTGTAATAGCCTTCGGGCACCGGTCCCTTCATCTTGTAGAGCAGCTTGTGCTCGAAGATCATCACCGGATCGGGATCGGCGACCGCCGCCAAAAGCATGCCCTTGGCATCATAGGGGGTCGCCGGCTGGATGACTTTCAGACCCGGCACATGGCCGAGCCAGGCCTCGAGGCTCTGGCTGTGCTGAGCCGCCGCGCCGGTGCCGGAGCCGGCGGGAAAGCGCATCACCACGGGAACCGAAACCTCGCCGCCCAGCATGAAGCGCATCTTGGCCGCCTGGTTGACGATCTGCTCCATGGCTAGCGTGGCGAAATCGGAAAACTGGAACTCGAAGATCGGCCGCATGCCCGTGAGGGCAGCCCCCACCGCGACGCCCGCGCCGCCCAATTCCGAAATCGGCGTGTCGATGACGCGGTCAGCGCCGTAACGTTCGACCAGGTCGCCGGTGACCTGGAAGGCGCCGCCATAGACACCGATATCTTCGCCCATCAGGAAAACGCGTTCGTCCATGTCCATGGCGATCGCCATGGCTTCCTGGATCGCCTGGGCGTAGCTCAGTTCACGCACCATCGCGTCCATCACGCCTGCTCCGTATACACGTAATTTCCGGTCTCGCTGATATCGGGCGATGGGCTCGCCTTGGCGAACTCGATGCCCTCGGCGATCTCTTGCGCCACGGAATCGCGAATGGCCTCGATGCCCTTGTCGTCGATGAAGCCGAATTCCCTGAGCTCGCTTTCGAACAGGGTGATCGGATCGCGGTTCGACATCCAGTCCTCGATCTCTTCCTTGGTGCGATAGCGGTTGCGGTCGCTCTTGGAATGGCCGCGATGGCGGTAGGTCTTGGACTCGATCAGCGTCGGCCCCTCGCCGGCGCGGGCTCGGGCGATAGCCTGATGAGACGCCTCGGCGACCTCGGAGAAGATGTTGCCGTTGACGATGACGCCCGGCATCGAATAGGCGGCGGCGCGCTCGGCGATGTTCTTGACCGCGGTCGAGCGGGCTGTCGATGTGGACATGCCGTAGCCATTGTTCTCGCAGACGAAAATGACGGGCAGCTTCCAGACCGCCGCCATGTTGAGGGCCTCGTGGAAAGCGCCTTCATTGTTGGCGCCATCGCCGAAGAACGAGACCACGACCTTGCCGGTCTTCATCATCTTGGAGGACAATGCCGCCCCGACGGCGATCGGGATGCCGCCGCCGACGATGCCATTGGCGCCGAGATTGCCCTTGCCGACATCGGCGATGTGCATCGAGCCGCCACGGCCCTTGCAATAGCCTGTGGTCTTGCCGAAGAACTCGGCGAACATGCGCTTGACCTCGGCGCCCTTGGCAATGCAGTGGCCATGACCGCGATGCGTCGAGGTGATCTGGTCATCCTCGGCAAGCGGCATGCAGATGCCCATGGCGCTGGCTTCCTGGCCGATCGACAAATGCATGGTGCCGTGGATGAGGCCGCGCGTGTAGCACTCCTCCGCGCCCTCTTCGAAGCGGCGGATCAGGTACATCTTATGGAGCACCTGCTTGAGCTGCTCGGCGCTGTATTGGCGGTAGACGAAGGGCAGATTGGCGCGACTGTCAGTGACGGCTTTGCTGGCTGTGGCCATGATCACGCTCCCACGGACCCATAGACGAGCTTGTCCTGGCGGGCGCGCAGTTCGGCGATCTTGGAGCCCGCCGCGGGCGCTGCATTCGCGTAGGTTATGAGCTCGCCCTTCTTGATCGGCGCGGTGACCGAGCCGCCCTGCAGCAGGCCGCAGGGAATGGCCTTGGCGGCGCGCGCCTCAGGCGTCGTCATGATCCAGGCACGATAGCAATATTCGCCGATCGCATCGAGCTTCTCGCCGGGCTTCATGTCCTTCTTGGCCACGGCGGCGACTTCGGCCACCGGTTCGGCCAGCGGCACCATGTCGGCCTTGCCGTAGAGCACGACGCGCGCGCAGGTCAGCGGCACTTCGAGCGAAGTCAGGTGATAGGGACGATGGAAAGTGAAATACGGGCCTTTGCCCATCTTCAAATCTTCCATGCGCTCGGAAATGCGCGGATGCGACATGTCTGCAACGACGAAGACGCCGGGCGCGACACCCTTGCCGATCGAATAGTCGACGACGCCGACCCTCGACAGCACGCCGCCATCCTTCTGCGGCACCAGCACCTTGGACAGTTCGCCAAGCGTCGCCGCCGGGCCATGCATGCCGGCCTTGTCTGGAACCAGGCCGGTGGCATTGGCGATCGCCGCCATCTCGACCATGGTCTTGGAGCCGTCGACGAATTCGACCAGCATGCGCACATTCATGTGCCGGCGCTTGGCTTCCTCCTCATAGTCTGGGGGAATGGCGTCGATGTTGAGCGGATTGTTCTTGCCCTTGCCGGCGGCAACGATCGGATGCCCCATGGCCGAAACGAACTCGATCAGTTCCATGCAGGAGGACGGCTCATCGCCGGCGCCCAGCGAATAGGTGACGCCGAGCCGGTCGGCCTCGCTCTTCAGATAGGCGCCGATGGTGACGTCGGCCTCGACATTCATCATCACCAGATGCTTGCCATGTTCCATGGCGCGCAGCCCGATCTCGGCGCCGACGGCGGGAACCCCGGTGGCGTCGATGACGACGTCGATCAGATCATTGTTGATGACAAGGCTGGCATCGTTGGTGACCGCCACCTTGCCGGCCTCCATCGCCGCCGTCATCCCCGACGCGTTCGACACCTCGCGCGCATGCCCGGTTTCCTGGAAGGCGATATCGACGGCCTTGCTGGCGGCAGGCAGGTTCAGTTCGGAAATGGCGCCGATCTCGATGCCTGACATATGAGCGACACGAGTGACGATGTCGGTTCCCATCTCGCCCGAGCCGATCAGGCCGATGCGGATAGGCTTGCCCGACTTGGCGCGTTCCTCGAGATCGCGGGCAAGGCCCGTCAACGAAACATTGGAAGCCATACCGCTCGTTCCTCCCATAATGCAGGCTTGTTCGATTGCCTGACGGGTATTGAACATCTGTATTTCTGTCAAGACTAATGTCCAGATTCACGTGCTTTTTGGGCACTTTCACCACAGTCCAGCGGGACGAAAAAGAGGCTGGAAAACCTGATGCAGCGCAGTCGCCGTCAGTGCGCGGATGGGCATCGGTTGGGATCGTTCAGCTCAGCAAAGGCGCAGCCTGTTGCGCTGCCGTGCAATAGGCCGGCGCAGGCGACTGGCGGCATCTTGGCCCTCGCGGGAAGTCCTGCTCAGTGTTCCGCGAAGCCGCCACGGGCAACCCGCCGCGTCGATCGGAACATCATGGAAATGCACGACCACGCCATCCGCATCGATCAAGACCACGGCATAGGCGGGTGCTTTTCTGCTAGCGCCCAGCGGCACCAGCCGGCAAACGGAACGCTTGGATTACCCTCTACTGTGCCGTCCAGCCGCCGTCCATCGGTAAGGTCGTGCCGGTGATCTGCCTGGCCGCGTCCGAACACAGGAACAGCGTCAACGCAGCAAGCTCATCGACGGTGACGAATTCCTTGGTCGGCTGGGCTGCGAGCAGCACATCGTGCTTGACCTGTTCCTCGGTCATGCCGCGCGCCTTCATGGTGTCGGGAATCTGCCTTTCGACCAGTGGGGTCCAGACATAGGGTGGGCGACGCCTATTTGGCGATCTCGAGCAGGGACGATACCAGAAGCTCTCGCTCGTCTTTCGACAGGACATCCGAATCGAAGAGGTTCATGCTGCGCAATCCCTCGATGGCGAGATAGCAGATCAACAGCGATTTGAGATCCGGCGTCTCACCTTTCAGCCGCTCGAAAAGCTGCCTCTTGAAGGTCTTTATCGGCATCATGAAATCGGGATTCTCGGCGATTGCCGAGAAAATCCAGGACGCCGACGGCTGCTTTTCCTCGCAATCATTGGCGGACAGCCTGATGTAGACGGCCAGGGGATTTTCGTCCTTGTCATTTGTGCGGGCGGCTTCCAGTGCGTGCTCGAACTCACGCAGATAGCCTTCGACCAAACCTTGCATCAATTTGGCCTTGGTCGGGAAATTGTAGAGGAGCCCTCCCTTGGACACGCCGGCACGGCTGGCTACGGCATCCAGCGACAGGCTGCCTGGTCCGGATTCCCGGGCAACATCAGCCGCCGCGGCGAGAATCTTCTCGCGCGAATTCGGTCTTTGGGCTCTCATGGGGCCTCCCATCGCAAGCTTAGGCCCAATTGACAAGACCGTCCAGACGGTACAGGAAGACCGCCATTATTTGAAATCGGGACCCGCAGTCGATATGTGTCCCGATATCCGCGCTTCGCGCCGGATTTCGACTGAGGGGACTTCCTTGTTCAAGCGCATACTCCGTATCTTTATCATTGTTCTGGTTCTGGCTCTGCTCGTCGTTGTGGTCGGCGGCATCGTCGGCTTCAACTTCCTGCGCGACAACGGCATCAAGCAGTACTTCGCATCGATGAAGCCGCCGGCGGCAACCGTTTCGACGACCATCGCCAAGCCTTCGGCCTGGACGCCAGGCGTCGAGGCGATCGGTACGGTCAGGGCTGTGCGCGGTGTCGACCTGACGGTCGAGACCACCGGGATCGTCAAGGACATCCTTTTCCATGCCAACCAGAAGGTGGCCGACAATGCGGTTCTGCTGCAGCTCGATGACGCCGTCGAGCGCGCCGATCTCGACGCCCAGAAAGCGCAGGCCGCGCTCGACCAGACCTCGCTGGCCCGCGCCATCGAACTGACCAGGCGTGGCGTCGGCTCCGACTCGACGCTGGACACGGCGCGTGCGGCGGCCTCGGCCTCGGCATCTCAGGTCACCAAGCTGCAGGCCGTACTCGAGCAGAAGCAGCTGACGGCGCCTTTCGGCGGCACGGTGGGCATTCCGAAAATCGATATCGGCCAGTATCTGGCGCCCGGCACCGCCGTGGTGACATTGCAGGACCTCGATACGATGCGGGTCGATTTCTCGGTTCCCGAACAGCAACTCGCCTTGCTCAAGATCGGCCAGACGATTCGATTGGGCCTTGGCGGTGAGGACAGGCCATTCGCAGGCGCCATTCGCGGCATCGACCCGAAGATCGACTCGTCCAGCCGGCTGGTGAACATCCGGGCGGAAGTCGCCAATCCCGATGGCAAGCTGACCCCCGGCCAGTTCGTGCAGGTGCGTGTCGAACTGCCCGAAGAGCAGAACGTGCTGACGCTGCCGCAGACGGCGCTGACGACCAGTCTCTATGGCGACTACATCTTCGTGGTGCAGCCGGCCAAGCCTGCCGAGGCGGCCCCAGCCAAGCCGGAGGAAAAACCCGCCGCGCCGTCAGCCGACAAATCGGCGGAAGCCAAGCCTGCGGACACCAAGCCGGCCGATGCCATGAAGCCGGCGGCTGATGCAGCCAAGCCTGCCGCCGATGCGGCAAAACCAACCGACAAGGCTGCCGATCCGGCCAAGCCGGCGGCGGAAGGTGACAAGCCCGCGCTCGTGCTGTCGCAGGTGTTCGTCAAGCCCGGCCGCCGCAATCAAGGCATGGTCGAGATCGTCGAGGGGCTGAAGGCCGGCGACGAGGTCGTCACCGCCGGCCAGAACCGCCTCTTCAACGGCATGTCCGTCGTTGTGGACAACACCATCGACCCGACCAAATCGGCGAACAAGCAGGCCGAACAGCAATGAGTTTTTCAGATCTCTTCATTCGCCGGCCTGTTCTTTCGACGGTCCTTGCTTGCATGATCCTGCTCCTGGGTTTCCAGGGCATCTTCAACCTGTCGATCCGGCAGTATCCGAAGGTCGATGAAACCGCGATCACCATCACGACGGCCTATCCAGGCGCCAGCGCCGATCTGATCCAGGGCTTCATTTCTGCCCCGATCGCCCGCGCCGTCGCCTCGACCGAAAACATCGATTACGTCACCTCGTCCAGCCGCCCGTCCTCCAGCACCGTGACCGTGCAGATGAAGCTCGGCTCGAACCCCGACGTCGCGCTGACCGAAGTCCTGTCCAAGGTCCAAGGCGTGCGCGGCACCTTGCCGGACGCATCGAAGGACCCTGTCATCGTCAAGGGCACCGGCCAGCAGTTCGCGATGATGTACATCTCGATGCAGAATCCGAACATGACGAAGGAGCAGCTGACGGAGTATATCGAGCGCGTCATCAGACCGCGCATGTCGACGGTCGAAGGCGTCGCCGACGTGCAGATCTTCGGCGCCCAGGAATACTCGATGCGCGTCTGGATCGATCCGGTCAAGCTTGCCGCGCGCGGCGTGACGGCCTCCGAACTGCTGACGGCGATCAACAATTCCAACTTCCTGTCGGCGCCCGGCAACACCCAGAACGAGTATGTCGTTTCCTCGATCACCGTGCGCTCGACATTGCAGACGCCGGAGGCATTCGCCGAGCTGCCGCTGCGCTCGACTGACGGCAATGTGGTGCGGTTGCGCGACGTGGCTCGCGTCGAACTGGCGGCCGAGAACACCGACACCCGGGTCTCGTTCAACGGCAAACCCGGCACCTTCCTCGCCATCTTCCCGACGCCGGCGGCCAATCCGCTGACCACGGCGGCTGCGCTCACCAAGCTGGTGCCGCAGATTCAGGAGACGCTGCCGAAAGGCATGACGATCGAGGTCGTCTACGACGCGACCGGGCAGATCAGCGCTTCAATCGAAGAGGTGTTCAAGACCATCGCCGAGGCGGTTGCCATCGTCATCGTCGTCATCCTTCTGTTCCTTGGCTCCTTCCGGTCGGTGATGATGCCGATCATCACCATCCCGTTGTCGCTGATCGGCGTCTGTTTCCTTTTGTTTGCGGTGGGCTATTCGATCAACCTGCTGTCGCTGCTGGCCATGGTGCTGGCGATCGGCCTGGTCGTCGACGACGCCATCGTGGTGGTGGAGAACATCCATCGCCATATGGAAGAAGACCACATGTCGCCGATGCAGGCCGCGTTCAGCGGTATGCGCGAAATATCGTCGGCCATCATTGCCATGACCATGACACTGGCCGCCGTGTTCGCGCCGCTGGCCTTCACCGGCGGCCTGACCGGCGCATTGTTCCGTGAATTCGCGGTCACGCTCGCCGGCTCAGTGGTGCTGTCGGGCGTCATCGCCATCACCATCACCCCGATGATGTCGGCACGCCTCCTGAAGTCCGGCACGCCGGGCCGTTTCCAGCGCATTGTCGACGGCGCCTTCGCGCGCGTCGAGCATGTCTATGAACGCGCCGTCACCGGGTCGCTCAATTATCGCCCATTGACGCTGATCATCGTGCTTGCGCTTGTCGGCGTCACCGGCTTCATGTTCACCAAGACCTCGAGCGAACTGGCGCCGGAAGAGGACCAGGGCTTTCTGCTCTCGATCGTGACAGGGCCGCGTTATGCGACCTCCGATTACACCGAGACATACGTCAACCAGATCCTCGGTCTGGTGAAGGATATTCCCGAAACACGGGCGCAGTTCTCGGCCGTCGCCTTCGGCGGCACGACAAACAGTGCCTTCGTCGGCTATGCCTTCAAGGATTGGGCGGAACGCAAGCGCAATTCGAAGGAACTGCAGGCCGACATCACGGCCCGTATCGCCAAAGTGGCCGGCGTCGAGGCCTTCGTCTTCGCGCCGCCGACGCTGCCCGGCTCTGGTGGCGGCCTGCCCATTTCCATGGTGGTCCGATCGACCGGCGCTTCCTCGGAAGTGTACGAGGTGGCCGAGCAGATCAAGAACAAGGCGCAAGCCTCCGGCCGCTTCATCGTCGTGCAGAATTCGATGGCCTATGACGCACCGGAGGTGACGGTGACCATCGACCGTGATCGCGCCGCGGCGTTGAACCTGCCGATCGCCGATATCGGCCGCACGCTGACCTTGCTGGTCGGCGGCGCCGAAGTGGCGCAGTTCGACCGTGACTCCAACAGCTACGACATCATCCCGCAGGTGCCGCAGGAGTTTCGCGACAACCCCGATAAGCTCGGCGAATACTTCGTGCGCAGCGTGACGGGCGAGATGGTGCCGCTCTCGGCGGTGGTCAAGATTTCGAACAATGCGGCGCCGGCGGCAATCGAGCAGTTCAACCAACTGAATTCGTCGACGATTTCGGCGCTCCCGCTGCCCGGCGTCACCACCGGCGACGGGCTGAAGGCGCTGGAGGACATCGCCAAGGAGAGCCTGCCCGACACCTTCTTCCTCGACTATTCCGGTCAATCGCGACAGGAAAAGGAACAGGGCAACACCATCCTGATCGCTTTCGCGGCGGCCGTTGTCGTCATCTATCTGGTGCTGGCGGCGCAGTTTGAAAGCTTTCGCGACCCGCTGATCATCATGATGGCGGTGCCGCTGTCGATCTTCGGCGCGATCGTGCCGCTCAATCTGGGCCTCGGCACGCTCAACATCTACACGCAGGTCGGCCTGATCACACTGATCGGTCTGATCACCAAGCACGGCATCCTGCTGGTCGAGTTCGCCAACCAGCAGCGTGAAAAGCATGGCATGCGACGGCGCGACGCCATCATCGCCTCGGCCAAGGTGCGCCTGCGGCCGATCCTGATGACGACGGCGGCGATGGCGCTCGGCGTGGTGCCGCTGATCACGTCCAGCGGCGCTGGTGCCGCGGCCCGCTATTCGATGGGCCTGGTCATCTTCACCGGCATCCTGGTCGGAACCCTGTTCACGCTCTTCGTCGTGCCCATGTTCTACACCTTCATCGCCAGCAAGGACCTGCCTCATTTGGCGGAGAAGCCGGATCCCAAGCTGATGCCGGCACTGCCGAGCTAGGGTGGGGCTTCCTGCCCGGAAATGCGCAGGACAAATGCAAAAGAAAAGAGGCCGGAAACTTTCCGGCCTCTTTTCTTTTTGGCTGGGCTCGATACCGCCGGTTTGAGCTGTACGCAATACCTCGGTTCGAGCTGTGCTCGATACCGCAGCGTTTTCCGGTGGGAGCCTCGAGGCGCGCCAGCATGCTGACACGCCACCGTTTCCAGCCTGCTACTTGACGATGACGATGCTGGTGTTGGTCGCCCCGAAGGTTTCGACGAGCTGGTAGAAATCGGCGGCGTTGTCGGGGTGCAGCCGCACGCAGCCATGCGAGGCCGGCTGGCCGAGGCGCTTGATCGCATAGGTCGCGTGCACCGCATAGCCGCCGCTGAAGAAGACCGAGTGCGGCATCGGGGCGTTGTCGTATTTCTTCGAATACCACATTTCATGCATGCGGGTCGGCTTGAACGAGCCGGTCGGCGTCACATGGGCCCGGTCGCCGGTGGAGACTTTCCAGGCGAAGGTCGGCCGGCCGTCGACGGAGACTTCCATGATCTGCTGCGAAAGCGAAACGCGCGCCACGACCTTGTTGGCGGCGTGCGCCGCACCCGAGCCGGCGCCGAGCAGCAGTGCTGCACCAGTCAGGGCAGCGGCGGTGATGTTGATAAGCTTGGCGGAAATGGCGGTATGCATGATGAAGTCCCCTCTCTCTGCCGGTTGGGCCGGCTCCAATTCGATGGCCGCTTATCCTAACGTCATGTTTCGAGAAGATTTCGCAAAATGCTCGCTTCTGTTTCGAATTTGTTTCCACTGGTTAACAAACGTCCCTCTTATAGATGGGTGGTGGAACACGCTCGGCAGGCCCCGCCAGCAAAGACCAGCGGCGGGAACATGAGTATCCGCCTCCAACGAAAGTGCGAATTGGCATCATGTGAAAGAACAGTCGTCGACATCGAAACCAACCTGCAACAAAGCGCGGCTCCAAGCGGCATGATCCGGATACGGGGTGCGAGCAAAGTTGACGCAACGAAAACAGCCGGAAACGAACATGGGAACGAAATCGAACGCGCTGTCCTGGCTTCTCAGGATCAGCATCGCGGCAGCGGCCATCGGCGGCGTCGGCACGGTTGCCGGCACCCCGCTGACAAGCCTCGGCGCCATGACATCAGGCGAGATTTCGACGCTGCATGCCGCACTGTTTTTCGCCACGGTCTGGATTGTTTCCAGCCTGCGCATCGCCCGGCTAAAGGCCCTCTGGCGGGTCGGCCTTAGGCTGACGGGTTTGCGCGGCGCCTCCGGCAACTTGCTGCCGAGAGGACCGAAGGCCCGCGCCGCGCGCCGCGACGGGGGGCTCCGTGGGCGGCGCGGGCACTTCGGGGGTATCCTGAAGCGACCCGCAACAGGTTCATTCTTGAAGAATTGGCATTTGGGGAACTGCGACGATGACAACGAAATTTGCCGCTTCGGTGCTGTCCGCACTGCTTTACGCCCAGGGCCTGCTCGGCTTTGCCGGCCTTGCCACCGTGCTGCTCAGGGACCGCGCCCATGCAAGCGAACTCACCATGGGCAGTGACATGCCGGTGGGGCCATCGCTTCTGCTGGTACGCTGAGCGTCAAGAGCATCGGGCCCAGAGATGGAAAATCCGATGCCTGACAAAAGGGATTGCGCCAGTACCCGGCGGTCAGTCGGCGAACTGTCGCGGCGGATCGAACCGGTAGCCGGCGCCACGTATTGTGGTGATGGTGTCGGTGTCGAGCTTGCGGCGCAGCCGCACGATGCGCGAATCGATCGAGCGATCGAAGGCGTCGGCGTTTTCGGCCGGTGCCGCGGCGATGATGTCGTCGCGCGTGAGCACCTTGCGCGGACTGGCCAGGAACAACCTGAGCAGCGCCACCTGGCCGGGCGAAAGCTGTTCCTCGGAGCCGGAGCGATGCATGACCATGGCCGATCTCAGATCGACGGTCGCGTTCTCCAGCACGATGAGTTCCTGGGTGCCCCTGCCGCGGCGCGAAAGCAGGCCGCCCACACGAGCGGCCAGTTCACGGACATTGAGCGGGCTCTCGACAACGTCGGCCGCACCAAGCTCCAGCGCCAGCACCTTGTCGACAAGATCGGCCGGCCGGCAGATCAGGATGAAATCCGGCCCGCCCTCGCCGCCTCCTCCTTGGCCGCCATAACGTCTGAGCAGGTCGCGCCCCTCCGCCTGGCTGAGGCTGTCGCCGACGACGACGACGTCGATGCCCTTTCCCGACAGCAGCGATTCGGCCTCCCAGGGCTGGCGCGCCTGATGCACGTCGTGGCCGCGCCGCTCGAGATGGTCGGCGAGCTCGGTCGCCACCACTTCGGCTACCGAAACGAGCGCAATAACGGATCGTGCGGCCATATTTTCCAACCGTTCCCTGGCAACCCGGATATGAGTGCTGGACATGATGTTTATACCCAATCTACTTTCCACTGAAAGTGGGAGCGAAAGCATCGTGCGGGCAAGAATTGTCATCGTCGAGGATGAGCCCGACCTCAGGGACGCGGTCGCCGAATATCTTGGCGCATCCGGCTATGACGTGGCCACCGCTGAAAGTGCCGCCGCAGCGCGCAGCCTCGTTGAAACGCAATCGTTTCATCTCGCCATTCTCGACATCGCCATGCCCGGCGAGGACGGCCTCTCGCTCGGCCGCTGGCTGCGTTCGAAACTGCCGATCGGCATCATCTATGCCACCGCGGCCGGCACCGCGCTCGACCGTATCGTCGGGCTGGAACTCGGTGCCGACGACTACATCGTCAAGCCCTACGAATTGCGCGAAGTGCTGGCCAGGGTCCGCAGCGTGTTGCGCCGCGTTCCCCAGCCGAAGGAGCTCCAGGACAAGAAGGCCGGGACGGATCGCCGTTCCGTTGCCTTCGGGCCCTTTCAGGCCGATCTCGACGGCAGGCTGGTCACCGGTGCCAATGGCGCGGTGATCGACATGGCCAAGAGTGAGTTCGACGTGCTGGAGATTTTCCTCACCCGCGCCAACCGGCTGCTGACCCGCGCCGCTATTTCCGAGGCGATCGGTTTCACCGAAGATCCGGAATCGTCGCGCGCCGTCGACATCCGCATCATGCGGCTGCGCAAAAAGATCGAGGCCGATCCCGCCAATCCGAAATTCCTGCGCACGGTGCGCGGCGAGGGCTATATCTTCTCGCTGCCGGCCGGCGACGGCAACTGAGCACCGGGCCGGAAGGATTCGGTTGCTCGCCAGCCGAAATTGGCACGACTCCGAATTGGCGCGACTCCGGAATGACAGCACAAGATGATCGCTGAAGCAGCAAGCACCGATATGCAAGGGTTCAGGCAGGGCGCGGCGATGGCGGCCGTGCGTGTCGTTCGTCGGCTGCGCGAGGCAGGCGACTGGCAGCGTGAGATGGACGGCATACTGGAGGCGCTTTGCCGGGCCATGGATTGCCAGCGCGGCATCCTGTTTCGCTTGCGCGAACTGCCAGGCCAGGGCTTCGCCCAATCCGTCGCCGCCTACTGGATCGATCCTCTTTTCGGCGGCGAACTGGCGTCGCCAACCGTCATCATGCAATCGATCGTCAATTCCGACCCCCTGCTGGAGCGGCTTGCCGAGGACGAGAGGCAAGGCAAGATCTTCGCCGGCCATACGCGCGACCTCGAAGGCTTCCTGAGGACCGATTTCGAGAAGCAGAACATCAAGTCGTTCCTCTCGGTCTCGGTCTTCGCGCATGGCCATCTCTGGGGCACGCTGGCGGTCAATGACTGCGTCAGCGAGCGTGCATGGACCGACGAGGAAGAGGCGACGCTGCACATCATCGCGCTCGCTATCGGCGACGCTATCGAGCGCTCGCCATCCGACGCCCATGCCAGCGAGGTCATTCGCCGCACTATGCTGCAGGCCTCGCTCGATGCCATCGTCGTCATCGACGAGACCGGCTCGATCATCGAATTCAATCCGGCCGCCGAGAAGATGTTCGGCTTCCAGCGCAGCGACATTCTCGGCAAGGACCTGCTCGATACGATCGTGCCGATCTATTACCGCAAGGGCTATGCTTCGGGGGCCGAATACATGTCCGGCCGCGGCGCGCCGATGGTCGGCCAAAGGCTCGAGACGGTGACCCAGAATGCCGCCGGCGAAGTGTTCCCGATCGAGCTGACGGCGACCGAGATGCGGGTCGCCGACCGCCGCCTGATCTTCGGCTCCATCCGCGACCTGCGCGACAAATTGCGTGCGGAGGAAGAAATCGGCCGGCAGCGCGAGAAGCTGCACCAGAACGAGAAGATGGCGGCGATGGGTTCGTTGCTGGCCGGCGTATCGCACGAGCTCAACAATCCCCTGGCAGTGGTTGTGGCGCAATCGACGCTGCTGCACGAATTCGCTTCCGATCCGCAGACCAAGGTGCGCGCCGAGAAGGTGCGCGCCGCGGCCGAGCGCTGCGGCCGCATCGTCAAGAGCTTCCTGTCGATGGTCCGTCTCCATCCCGCGGCACAGGCCGAGACCGACCTCAACCAGGTGATCCGGTCGGCACTCGAAGTGACCGCCTATGGCGCCCGCTCAAGCGGCATCGTCATCGACACCGATTTCGCCGCCGGCCCGCTGCTGGCCATGGCCGACGCCGACCATGTGACGCAGGTAGCGGCCAACTTCCTCATCAACAGCCAGCACGCCTTGGCTGGCATTGCCGGTGACCGGCTGATCAAGGTGCGGACGTTCCGCAGCGACCGCGGTCACCCCTGCTTCTCGGTCGAGGACAATGGGCCCGGCGTGCCGGAAGCAATCCGCGGCCGCATCTTCGAATCTTATTTCACCACCAAGCCGGTCGGCGTCGGCACCGGCATCGGCCTGTCGATCTCGAAATCGATCATCGAGCGGCACAATGGCAATGTCTGGTTCGAGGAAGTGCTCCCGAGAGGTGCGCGTTTCGTCGTCCAGCTGCCGGCCATCGTGGCCGGCCTCGCCACCGCCGGCGACAACCAGCCGCGATCGAGCGGCCTGCGCCATGCCTTGATCATCGACGACGAGCCGGATGTCGCCGGCTCGCTCTCCGACATACTCGAACTGATGGGCATCAAGTCGCGGATCGTTCCTGTCTGGGAATCGGCCGCCGCCACTTTGAGCGGCCACATGCCGCCGGACATCGTCTTTTCGGACCTGCGCATGCCCGGCGTCAGCGGCATATCGGTCTATCGCGAGCTGCTCGCCGAAAAGCCTGACCTGGCGCGGCGTTTCGTGCTGGTTACAGGCGACCTGATCGGTGCGAAAGCCGAAATCGAGGCCCTGCCGTCACAGCAGCGGCCGCAGATCCTGGAAAAGCCGTTCAGCACGCTGGATGTGCGCAGTGTTCTGTCCGCCATTGCCGAACAGGCAGCCTTTAAAGGATAAAAAACAGGCCCCCGGGGGCGGGGGCCGAAGAAGAGCGCGCTGGAGGGAGCGCTCGGGGAGTCCAGAACATGATCCCAAAACGGGAACGGTTTCGGATCGTGCTACGACAAAATCAGAAAATATTCGGCGTGTCGGCCAAGGGTGCGGCAGTGGCGATCATGCGGATGGCGCGGCTCTTGTGTGTTCCGGACTGTTCGGCGATTGCGCGCAGGCAGTCGATACTCTCGGCACCCCAGGTCTGGCCCTTGCAGGCGAAGTCGGTCACCGGTACCGGCAGACGCGCGGTCCTGGTCGTCGTCTGCGCGCCGTCGATGAGATTGGACGGCGGATTCAACGAAGCGAAGGCCGGCCCGATTGTCGGCGTGAACGCCATGCCGACGAAGGCGCAAGCAGCCAGCACCATGAACATCGCCATGGGGTGGTCGCTGGCCCGCTGGCGCAGCGCCAGTTTCGGACGGCGGTCATTGCGCTCTGGAGCCTGAAGGCGGCTCTCGCCGCGGATCGTCTGGATTTTCGCATGCATTGCCTTCCCCTTCGCTGAGTTTCTTTTGGCGGTGAAATGAACTTATCCGCACTTTGTAACGACGATGGGGTGGCGAAGGACTGGCACTGTAACCAATTCGAAACAGCATTCGGGCGAAGTCGGGCAAAATCGGGCATAGCTTCGACGGCGCTCGGGCTCGAGGCGCAACCTGACCCGATCTTGCCAAACAGTTTTTCGAAAAGACCAGGCTCAGACCGGAGCTTGAAGCTCGGCAATGATCTTGTGCGCGGCGATACGCCCGGCAATGATGGCGCCCTCGACATACCCCGGAAACGACGGCGAGAGTTCTGAACAGGCGAGATACACCGGCGGTGCGCCGGCAAGGATCGTTCGCTCGGCATCTCTTGCTGTCACGTCGACAACAAGATCGCTGTACGCGCCGCCGCTCCAGCGATCTCCTACCCAGTCACGCAAACAGAAATCGATGACATCACCGGCACTCGGGCCAAGGGCTGCCTCCAACCGGCCGGTCACCTCCGCACGCAGTTCCGGCTCGCCGAGGTCGCGCCAGCGCAGCGCGAGCGACCCGCCGACGAACACGACGAGCGCGGCATGCTCCACATCCTTGCCGGCGTCGCAGGCAAACAGCCCCGGCGGATCGAGCCACATCACCATGCCGTTCAAATCCCGTCCGCGCCAAAACGGTTTGGCATAGCGCACCAGGATCTTGATAGCCGCGCCGCTTTTCCAGGCGCCGAGCGCCCGCCCCAGTCCAGCTGGCAAGGCGGGGGCAAAGGCGAGCTCCGTCACCGTCGCTGGCGGGACGGCAACCAGGACCGCGTGCGCCTCGATGGCACCCCCGGCCGAAACGACAAGAACACCTTGCGAACTGTGCTCGATGCGCGTGACCGGCTCGCTGAGCCGCAACCGATCGCCAAGGTCGCGGGCCAGATCGTCGGCCAGTGAATGCATGGTTTCGCGCACGAAATATTGCAGCTCCGGCACCTCGTTGGTGACGCGTCGGTCATTGTCGATCAGATACCAGAGAGGAATCTGATCCAGCGCCATGCACCAGAGACCTTCGATCATCGAACGGAAGACGGCCCTGGCGTCGGCCGAATCGCGCTGGCGGGCAAGCCAGTCGGCAACGGTCAGTCCGGCAATCGAGACGTCGTCCGGATCGATCCCGTTCATGCGCTCGCGGATTGCCATTGCCGCGTCATAGATCCGCTCTGCTCGTTGTACGGACATCGTCGGCTGGGTGATGAAATCGCCATCGACATAGGTTTCAACCAGCGTCTTGCCGCGCGCCTCGATCAGCGCCATCAATTCCGGCATGTCCTCGCACAGGAACTGGCCGCCACTATCGATCCGTTCGCCAAGTCCGTTCAGGCGGGACTCGACGCGTCCGCCGACGCGGTCGCGTGCTTCGAGCAGAATGAAATCGATGTCGGCCTTCTTCATCTCGAGCGCCGCCGACAGGCCTGTGAAACCCGCACCGACGATGACGACATCGGTTCGCTCGAATTCGCCGCCCTCATCCGTGAAGGTCTTCAGCATTGCCGGCTATCCACCCAATCGCATCCGGCTTCCACCGACGAAGTATGTCCTTGTCGACATATGCCGGCGGGCCGCACACGCCATGCCGCAGGCTGTCTCTAACCTATCGTTTTCTCGAGCATATTGAGCCAGTTGCGATAGGCGATTTTTTCGATCAGTGCGCGGCCGAAACCGCGTGCCGCCAATGCATCGATCAGCTTCGGCAGGCCGGCGACATCCCCGATGACGGCCGGGATCATGGCGCCGTCGAAATCGGAGCCAAGACCAACGCCGTCCTCACCCAGTGCCTGCAGCAGCGAATCGATATGCCGCACCATGATGTCGAGGCTTGTGTCGGCATTCATGCGACCATCCTCGCGCAGGAAGCCGGTTGCGAAGTTCAGCCCGACCATGCCGCCGGTTTCGCGAATCGCGCCGAGCTGCCAGTCGGTCAAGTTGCGCGAATGGCCGCAGATCGCGTGCACGTTGGAATGGGTCGCGACCAGCGGCGCATCGCTGAGCGCCGCGACATCGCGAAAGCCCTTCTCGTTGAGATGCGACAGGTCGATCATGATCTTCATCTGGTTGCAGGCCTTGACCAACGCCTTGCCGGCATCGGTCAGGCCGGGGCCGGTGTCGGGCGAGGACGGGAAGCGGAACGGCACGCCGTGGCCGAAGGCGTTCGGCCGGCTCCAGACGATGCCGAGCGAGCGCAGGCCGGCTTCATGCAGCACGTCGAGCATGGTGAGCTCGGGATCGATCGCCTCGACCCCTTCGATGTGGAACACCGCGGCGATCGAGCCTTGCGCCATGGCACCGCGCACATCGCCGGCGCTGCGGCAGACGGTGAGCGCTCCGGCCCGTTCCAGCCTGAACAGGATCGAGGCCATCGCGATGGTCGAGGTCAGCGCCTCATTGCGCGGAACCTCGGGCGGCAGCGGCTCGGCGGCACTCGGCGCCAGGGGCACGGCGCCGCGCCTGGATTTCTCGACAGGCGGCGGAAAGATGGCAAACATGCCGCCGGCGAAGCCGCCGGCTTTGGCACGCGGCAGGTCGATATGGCCGCCCGATTTCCCCTCTACGAACAGCTTTTCGACATCCGTGTCTTTCGACTGGTAGAGTCTGAGCAACGTATCGTTGTGGCCGTCGAAGACGGGAACGAGATCGGTTTCGGTCATAGGGGGATCATTCGGTTCGTTTGTCGGCAAGGGGCTGAGATATATCATATCGACTTAGGCAGGATGCGCTACCCGCACAAATGCCAAAGTCATCCCCGTGGGGATCGCAGCCGCTTTCCGCACCGTTTCCAAGCGACGAAACCCCTATTGCTTCAGCACGTCGGCCCATTCCTGATGGCGGCGAAACTGGGCGTTGGCGAACGGGCAGAGCGGGATGATCTTCTTACCCGCCGCACGCGCATCCTCGACGGCGCGGGTGACGAGGCGAAGCCCGGCACCCTGGCCGCGAAAGACGTCCGGCACCTCGGTGTGGTCGATGATGATCTGGTGCTCACCGATCTTGGTGAAGGTCATCTCGGCCTCGGCGCCATCGGGTCCACGCAGGACATAGCGGCCCTTGGAACCGCGATCCTCAAGTTCGATCTCAGGCAGTTGGTCAGGCATCGCTATGCTCCTTGGGCAGCATCGGCAAAGAACCGCCGTGCCGCCTCGATCTCGTTTGGCCGCACCTCGTGCCCGCCATCGTGCCATTCCACTGTGACATCGGCGCCGTCGGCACGCAAATATGCCTCGAGTCGCGTGGTCAGGTTCGGCGGGCAGATCGGGTCGCGCTTGCCGGCGGTCATCAGAATATGGCGGCCGGCGAGACTGCCCTTCACCTGCGGCTCGAACGGGATCAGCGGATGCATCAACACCGACGCGTCGAACAGCGCTGGAACCGCGAACACCACCGAGGCCAGGACATTCGCGCCGTTGGAATAGCCGAGACCCAGCACGGCCGATGGCTTCGCTGCTTCGACATGGACTTTGACGAAGCCCGCCATCCTGATCGTCGCCCGTGTCAGATCCTCCATATCGTAGACGCCCTCGTCGGTGCGGCGAAAGAAGCGCGCGGCACCTTGTTCGGACACATCGCCGCGCGGCGAGATGATGGTTGCCTGGGGCGCGAGATCGCGCCCCAGCGACAGAAGCTGGTTCTCATCGCCTCCAGTGCCATGGAAGACGAACAGCAGCGGACCGCCCGGCGAACCGGGCAGCAGCTTGTGGATGTAAGCGTCCTTGCTCATGACCTCAGCCTTCCAGTCTCTGCAGATGCTGTTCCAGATACAGCCGCAGGTGCTGGTGCTGCGACGGCAGCTTCAGCGCCTCGCCCAGATGAGCGGTATCCTCGTCGCGATCGAAACCCGGCTCGTTGGTGGCGACTTCGAACAGCACGCCACCCGGTGTGCGGAAATAGATCGCCCAGAAGTAGTCGCGATCGATCACCGGCGTCACGCCATAACCGGTGTCCATCAACGCCTTGCGTACCTCGAGCTGCCTGGCGCGGTTCTCGACCGCGAAGGCGACGTGATGGACAGAGCCGGCACCGAGATCGGCGAAGGCCGTGCTCGGCAGCGATTCGATGTCGATGACGTCGGCGCCATTGCCGTTCTTCACCGCCAGCCGCTTGAGATTGCTGGACTTGTCGACTTCCTCATAGCCCATGAACTTCAGCAGCTCCTCAGTGGCGCCACCGTCCTTCAGCCGAAGCGACACCGAGTGAAAGCCACGGATCGCCTCGTCCGTGGGAACACCGCCCTTCGCCCAGGGTGCTCTTGCGTCGGCCTTGTCCTCGACCAGCGCGAAACCGTCGCCATCCGGTCCGGCAAAGGCCAGACGCTTCTCGCCGAATGTCTCTTCACGCGACAGGCCGGTGACGCCCTCATCGGCAAAACGGCTTTCCCAATAGCCAAGCGTGCCTT